>NZ_SPVF01000006.1 GCF_004614185.1 Zemynaea arenosa
GTGCAGGCCGGCGCAGCGCTGGCGGCCCTGGTGGCCGGCCCGGCCTGGGCGGATGGCAGCGCCACCGCCATCCTGCAGGTGCACGCCCCGCTGCTGACCCGCGCCGACGGCTCGCTGCTGACTCCGGCCGACTTCACCCTGCTCAACACCTACTCGGCAGGTGGCCTGCAGACCTTGGCCGAGGGGCAGTACAACCTGACCGGCGGCTCCAACAACCTGGAGGCGTACACCGAGCATGCCATCTGCAGCGGCCCGTCCTGTCCGCTGTTCCCGGTCGGCTTCCCGCCGCGCGGCCCGCAACGCCTCGACACGGGCGACCTGGGCTATGCGGAGCGCAACAGCTTCGGCATGCAAACCCTGCTGCGTCCGGATGCCTCCGAGGATGTGCGCGCTAACTCCAGCGTCAGCCACGCGATCCAGCCCAGCACCGGGCACTCCAGCGGCTACGTGGAAATCTTCTTCCGCCCCGCCTTCGACGGCCCGCTGGCGTTCTCGGTCGAGGCCACGCCCTACCTCAGCGCCGTGCTGGGCGCACCGGAGGGCTACACCAGCCTGGCCAGCGCGCGGGTCCGCTTCACTTTCGAGATCTGGGACGGCGAGGTCGCGGGCAACCTGTTGTCGCTGGCGCCGCCGGAACTGAACCGGAATCTGGTCCTGACGGCGAACGGTGCCCTGGACTATGCTCCGGGCACACTCGCGTTTTCGGGCAGCACACCGGCCCTGCAGGCCGATCACCTGTATTACCTGCGCCTGGACCAGGCCGCCCTGACCGAGGTCTCGTCGATTCCGGAACCGGCTGCCTGGGCGATGCTGGCGGCCGGGCTGCCGCTGCTGGCCGTGCGCCTTCTCTGGAGACCCGGGCAGTCCCGGCGAGGGCAGCGACCACGCCGGGCGAGATTCTGGACTGCGGCCATGGTGGGGCTGGCCTGGACCTGCTGCTGCCCGGCGTGGGCGGGCGTGGGCGCCAACGCCAGCATTGAGATCTCCACCTTCCAGCTCACCCACCCCGACGGAACGCCGTTCGCGCTGGACGATTTCGTGCCCGCCACGGCGCCACGCGGGGACGTGGTCGGGCGCCTGTACACGATCTGGGGGCCCAGCGGCAACGAATCGAGCACGATCGCGCAGGGTCCGCTCCAGCATGCCCGGCTGTGTCTACCGGCCGACTGCTCGTTTGGCTTCCATGGGGACTATGCCCTCGCCAGCCATGACGCACGCAACCTGACGTCCCCGATCGACCACGCCGACCAGGCCACGGTGGCCACGGTATCGGTGCTGAACCGGGAGCTGTCCGGATCCGCAAGTTCCACCAGCCTGCTCACGCTGCCGTTCCAGCTGGCACAGGCGGGCCAGGTCGCGTTCGATTTTGCCGGCCGCCCGGTGGCGGTCCTGGCCATCACGCCCGAGGACAGCGGCCCCGGCAGCCGGGCCCGCGTCACCCTCGTGTTCCAGCTCTGGGTGGACGATGCCACCACCGGCCAGGAGGTGTTCCGGCTGGCGCCGGAGGCGCTGAACCAGAGCCTGGCGCTGGACTGGCCGGATACGCTGGCCACGGTGGACCCGCTGACCGTCCGCTACCAGGCGGTCACCCCGTTGCTGGATCCGAGCCATGTCTACACGTTGCACATCGACCAGCAGGCGCTGGCGGAAGCCACCCGGGTCGCCGCCGACGGCCCGATTCCCGAGGTGCCGGAGCCGCCGTCCGCGGCTTTGTATTTGGCCGGCCTGGCCATGTGGGCCGTCCGCTGGGGCGCCCGCCGTCACGGATCGAGCACCCCGCTTCGCTGCAGCTGCTCGGCATAAAAGCGCACGAAGACGGCCACGCGCGGCGGCAGCGCGCCCTGCTTGTAGAACACCGCCCACACCGGTTCACCCCATGGCAGGCGCGCGGCGGGCAGGACTTCGACCAGGCGCCCGGCTCGCACCTCCGTGCGCGTGAGGAAGTCCGCCAGCCGCACGATCCCCGCCCCGGCCAGCGCCAGGTGCAGCAGCGCCTGGCCGCTGGACGAGGTCACGTGCGGCGTGACCTTCAGGCCTTCGCCGCCCTCGTGGCGCAGCGGCCAGAGGTTCAGCGACTCCGGCTGCGAAAAGCCGAGCAGGCGGTGGGCGCCGTCCGTCAGATCCGCTGTGCTGCGCGGCGTGCCAAGCTGCGCCAGGTAGTCCGGCGACGCGAGAATGCGCGCCTGGCTGGTACCGAGCCGCCGTGCATTGAGCGTGGAATCGGCCAGGGGGCCAATGCGCACCGCCACGTCGGCCCGCTCCTCGATCAGGTCCACTACCGATTCGGCGGCGGTGAGCTCCGGCCGCACCAGCGGATAAGCCTCCAGGAACGCGGGCAGCAATGGCGCGATCATGTGCGTGAGTGCAGGCGTGGAGGCGTTGATGCGCAGCGGCCCGGCAGGCTGGGACAGCAGCGTCGCCATCTGCTCCTCGGTGTCCTGCAGGTCCGCCAGCGTACGCCGCGCCCGTTCCAGCAGCCACTCGCCTTCCGCCGTCAGGTCCAGCCGCCGCGTGGTGCGCGTCAGCAGGGCCACGCCGAGCTGCGTCTCCAGCCGCGTGATGGTGCGGCTCACGCCGGACGTGGTCTGCCCCAACCGCTCGGCGGCGGCCGAAAACGAGCCGCCATCGGCGACGGCGACGAACACGGACAGCGCTTCCACATTCAGCATTCTTGACTCCCAGGCAAAGATCAATTGTAGGGAGACGGCTTAATCTTTGCACGCGCACGCTCCAGACTGCGGGACTCGCACAACAACCAGGAGCTTCTCCATGCGTATGCCCCTCGCACTGTGGGCACTGGCGCTCAGCGCCTTCGCCATCGGCACCACGGAATTCGTCATCGTCGGCCTGGTGCCGACCATCGCCAGCAGCCTGCATGTCTCGGTGCCCTCGGCCGGGCTGCTGGTCACCATGTACGCGCTCGGCGTGGCGGTCGGCGCGCCGGTGCTGACCGCCCTCACCGGCCGCCTGCCGCGCAAGGCGCTGCTGCTCGGCCTCATGGCCCTTTTCACGGCCGGGAACCTGCTGGCCTGGATGGCGCCGGGCTACGGCGCGCTGATGGCCGCGCGCGTCCTCACCGGCCTCACGCACGGCGTGTTCTTTTCGATCGGTTCCACCATCGCCACCAGCCTGGTGCCGAAGGAGAAGGCGGCCAGCGCGATCGCCCTGATGTTCTCGGGCCTGACGGTGGCACTGGTGACCGGCGTCCCGCTGGGCACCTTCATCGGCCAGACCTTCGGCTGGCAGGCCACGTTCCTGGCCGTGGCCCTGCTGGGTGCCATCGCGGTGGCGGGCAGCTGGCGCTTGATCCCCGCCAACATCCGCGGCAGCGCGCCGGCCCCGCTGCGCACCCAGCTCGCCGTACTGCGCCAACCGCGCCTGCTGCTGGTGTACGCCATGACGGCGCTCGGCTACGGCGGTTCGTTCACCGCCTTCACCTTCCTTGCGCCCATCCTGCAGGAAGTCAGCGGCTTCCCGGCCGCCAGCGTCGGGCTGGTGATGCTGGTGTACGGCGTCTCGGTCGCCATCGGAAATATCGCGGGCGGCAAGCTGGCGGACCGCGTGGGCCCGGTGCGCGCGCTGCAGTGGGTGTTCGCCGCGCTGGCGCTGGTGCTGCTGGTCCTGACCTTCACCGCGCCGCACCGCTGGCTGGCCGTGGCCACGGTGCTGCTGTGGGGCGGCTTCGCGTTCGGCAGCGTGCCGGGACTGCAGGTCTACGTGGTGCGCCGCGCCGAACAGGATGCGCCGCAGGCGGTGGACGTGGCCTCGGGCCTGAACATCGCCGCCTTCAATGTCGGCATCGCGATCGGCGCCAGCGGCGGCGGTCTGGTGGTGGCCCATCTGGGCCTGATGGCCACGCCCTGGATCGGCGCCCTGGTCGTCCTCGGCGCCCTGGCCCTCACCACCCTCTCCGGGCGGCTGGACCGCGCCGAGAAGGCGGACCGGCGCTGCGCCGCCTCACCGGTTACCATGGCGGGCATGTAGAACGGTGCGGCTCTTTCGGGGCTGTGCCTCGAACGGACCGTGCCGATGTCATTCCCCTACCTGAGCGACCTGATTTTCTACCTCACCGGCTACATGCTGCCGCTGCCCTTTGCGATGTTTGGCCTTTTCGTCGCCTGCGCGATGCTGGCCGCGGGCGCGTGTCTGGCGCGCGAACTGCGGCGCATGCACCGTGAAGGCCGCATCGGTGCCGCGCAGCGCCGGGTGCGGGGCGTCATGACGGAGGTGGCGCCGGACACCCTGGTCAGCGACTTCACCATCGTGGTCCTCGTCGCAGGCGTGATCGGTGCCCGCCTCTTTCACATCCTCGAAAACCTTCCTTCGTTCTTCGCGGATCCGGCGGGCATGATCTTCAGCCGCTCGGGCCTGAGCGTGTTCGGGGGCCTGATCCTGGGCGCCGCCGCCGGCGCCATCCTGCTGCGGCGCTGGAGAATCCCGCTGCGTCCCTTCCTCGACGCGATCGCCCCGGCAATGATGCTCGGTTACGCCATCGGGCGCCTCGGCTGCCAGGTCTCGGGCGATGGCGACTGGGGCACGGTGGCCAACATGGCGCTGAAACCGGCCTGGCTGCCCACCTGGCTGTGGGCCCAGACCTATGAGCACAATATTTACGGCGCAGTCATCGCGGCACCGGGCGTGTATCCGACGCCCGTCTACGAAACCCTGATGGCGCTGGCCTGCTTCGCCCTCCTGTGGGCGATCCGCAAGCACCCCTTCCGCACCGGCTGGCTGTTCGCCGTCTACCTGCTGCTGGCGGGCGCGGAGCGCCTGCTGATCGAACAGATCCGCGTGAACGTGAAATTCAGCGCCTGGGGCCTGCATTTCACCCAGGCCGAGTTCATCGCCGTCGGGTTCATCGCGGCCGGAATCGCGGGCATGACGCTGCTGCGCCAGCCCGTCCGGCGCAAGGTCGGCGCATACCCCATGGGCTGAAACGCCACAGCGGCCCCTTACCAGGCCCGCCCGAGCTCTCGCTACATGAGCGTCACCACTGGTCGCAGACGGAGCACGACCGTTCGTTCGCGCGCATCCTCATATTGGGGGAACAAGGAGGGCCGCCCGGCGCCGGAGGCCACCAGTTCCTTGACCAGGGCCGCACTTCCCGCGGCGCGTTCCAGAGTGGACGCCGCATGCTGGGCGCGTCCGGCCGACAGCAGCCGATTGAGATCACGCTCGCCCTCGCGGCAGCCGGCGACCGGCACCTGCTGCCAGGCGCGGTTGCGATAGGAACAAAAGGCAGCTGCGGAAGGCTTTGCCGCGCAGTTCCTCAACCGCGCGACGGGCTGGGACGCATAGCCGCTGACCTGGGCCAGGAATCCCACGCCGTTGCGGGACCCATATCCCGCCACCGTTTTGCCGATACCAGTGAACGTGTCCTCCATGGCTTTGTCGGTACAGGAGTCGTCCCCATAGCTGGCCGGCGGAGCGAAACTGATCACGTAGGTCGCACCATCCTTCAAACAGGTCACCCCCGGCTGCGCCATGCCGCTTTCGGAGCACAGCGAAGCGCTGTCCGGTTGCGGTGCGGGCGCGGTGTTGACATTGAATACAGGGGCAATCGTATTGGTTGGGCTGAACGTGTTCACGTTCTGCATGCTCAGCTGGGCATTGAGCGTGGCCGACGCCTGGGCCACCGCATTGGCCGCACTTGAGACGTTCACATTGTTCACCAGGCTCGATGTCAGCACCGCATCGCCAGGCATTGCTGCTAACAGCGCCGGGCTCTCGCGGACCGCATCATCCACTGATTTCGCGGTCGCGATATCAGCCAGTTGGCGAACCTTTCGCTCGTCAACGCTGATCGGCACCGGCGCGGCCTTGCGGGCCTCGTCACGCAGGGCCTGGCGCTGGGCCGTCAACGCATCGACCAGGAGCTGTTGACGGGACGCCCACTGGTTCGCCGTGTACACGTTCAGAGGTGTGGTCTGCCGCGTTTCGCTTCCGGACTGCGACGCATTGACCCAATAGCCATCCAGGCTTTCCGCAGTGGCCTGGGATTGCGGGGCCACTGTACTGGCAGAGCGGAATCGTTTCGTCCAGCCCTCGAGCAGGCCAGGTTCGGCTTTGGCGGGTTCGCTCCTGGCCGGCTGGAATTGTCCGTCCTTCTCAATGTTCAGAATCAGCATGGTATCGACCAGTTCCGACAGCATCGGAAGGTCTCCATCATTCGAAAGGTTTTCACATGCGGCCCGGCGCAATTCGGTCAGGTAGGCCGGCAGGTTCACGGCGGGATTGGACGATAGCCCCGCGGTGGCGATGCGCTTCTCATACACTGTCCGAACCTGCGCGAACGAGCGATTGACGGCATCCTGCAATTGCGGCTCGAACGCCAGGAAACTGATGCTGGCCGCCCCATAATATTTGTCGTCGAGGCGATTGATCACTGCCTGCGCCGGCTTGAGCGAATTGTGCAACAGCTCCAGGCTGCGCTTCGCGACATGATGAATGACACGGTCGCGCAGAGTGTCCGCCAGCACGATTCGATAATCCCCCATAAGAAGCTGTTCGATTTGCGAGACCTGGGCTTCCAGATTGCTGCCCCACGCGGTGAGCTCGATGGCCCCCTGCTCTCCCATCTCCTGGTACGCCGCGGTCAAAGCACTGCGGAATTCGATGATGGCTTCACGCAGCGCTGCCAATTCAGTTTTCACCTGATCGACGTTTTCGTGCATGGTCCTCGCCAACGAGGACAAAGCCATGAACCGCTGCTCAGGCGTCAAGCGGGCGCCATCGGGAGCTGCGCTCTTCCTGAGCTCAATCTCGGCCAGCTTCATCTCATTGTTTGCGTTCTCAATCTGCCCGCTGAAAATCTTCAGCTTCGCCCGCAATGCGGTCAGGCTGTCGCGCACCTTATCCCTGGCCGCTTGCACGGCGGTGAACTTGGTCTTGGGCCACCCATATTTGGCATAGATGGATTCGAACGAACACATGGACAGCAATTGTTCGCCCTCCCCCAATTGCACCGAACAGCGTCCGACATCGCCCAATTTGAGGGTCAGGAGGTCGGGATGAATCGCCGAACTCTCCGGGGTCGGTGTCTGCAGCGCCTGCCGGCACTTCTCCGCGACTTCCACGCGGGTTTGAATCGAATTGCTCAAATTCCCGCAGCCTCCGACGCACAACGGGACCATCAACGCTACCAGGATCGCTTTCATGAAACTCCCTCAGTTATTGTTGTTCACCGCTCCGCCAATATAAAGCGCAAAACCGTCAACAAACTCACCAATAATCACGGAAGGGAATCCGCATGGCCGCCGCCGCCCGGAGAGCGGTCTGCCGCACCGTTTGGCCGCCGAAGCCACGAGGGCCATATGCTAGAATGTCGCCCACTCCAAATTCCCCGTTCAAGGAACCTGCGACATGGCTGGACACAGCAAATGGGCCAACATCAAGCATAAGAAAGCCGCCACCGACGCCAAGCGCGGCAAGATCTGGACTCGCCTGATCAAGGAAATCACCGTGGCCGCGCGCATGGGCGGGGGCGACATGAATTCGAACCCGCGCCTGCGCCTCGCCGTGGACAAGGCGGCCGACGCCAATATGCCGAAGGATAACGTCAACCGCGCGATCCAGCGCGGCTCCGGCGGCCTGGAAGGCGCGAACTACGAAGAGGTCCGCTACGAAGGCTACGGCATCGGCGGCGCCGCCATCATCGTCGACTGCATGACGGACAACCGCGTGCGCACCGTGGCCGAAGTGCGCCACGCCTTCAGCAAATACGGCGGCAACATGGGCACCGAGGGCTCGGTGGCCTTCATGTTCAAGCACTGCGGCCAGTTCCTGTTCCCGCCGGGGACGGACGAGGACAAGCTGACCGAAGCCGCGCTGGACGCCGGCGCCGAGGACGTGATCGCGGACGAGGAAGGCGGCTTTGAAGTGCTGTGCGGCCCGCACGAATTCGCGCAGGTGAAGGACTCGCTGGAAAAAGCCGGGTTCAAGGCCGAAGTGGCCGAGATCATCATGAAGCCCGCCACCGAAACCACCTTCACCGGCGAGGACGCGCAGAAGATGCAGAAGCTGCTCGACGCGATCGAAAACCTCGACGACGTGCAGGAAGTCTATACCAACGCGGTTATCGAAGAATGAAGATCCTGGTAGTCGGCTCCGGCGGCCGCGAACACGCCCTGGCCTGGAAACTGGCCCAGTCCGAACGCGTGCAGCTGGTGTACGTGGCCCCCGGTAACGGCGGGACCGCGCGCGACAACCGGCTGCAGAACATCGACATCACCGACCCCACCGCGCTGGCCGACTTCGTGCAGCAGGATGGCGTCGCCCTCACCGTGGTCGGCCCGGAAGTGCCGCTGGCCGCGGGCATCGTCAACATCTTCCGCGCGCGCGGCCTGAAGATCTTCGGCCCCACGCGCGAGGCCGCGCAGCTGGAATCGTCCAAGGACTTCGCCAAGGCCTTCATGCAGCGCCACGGCATTCCGACCGCGCAGTACCAGACCTTCAGCGATGCGCACCACGCGCACGCCTACGTCAACATGCACGGCGCGCCGATCGTCATCAAGGCCGACGGCCTGGCGGCCGGCAAAGGCGTGGTGGTGGCGATGTCGGTGGACGAAGCGCACCAGGCCATCGACCACATGCTCTCCGATAACCGCTTCGGCGACGCCGGCGCGCGCATCGTGATCGAGGAATTCCTGGCGGGCGAGGAAGCGAGCTTCATCGTCATGTGCGACGGGAAGAACGTGCTGCCGCTGGCCACCTCGCAGGACCACAAGCGCCTGCAGGACGCGGACCAGGGCCCGAACACGGGCGGCATGGGCGCCTACTCGCCCGCGCCGATCGTGACTCCGGCGATGCACGCGCGCGTCATGCGCGAGATCATCAATCCGACCATCCAGGGCATGGCCAAGGACGGGATTCCGTTCACCGGCTTCCTGTACGCGGGCCTGATGATCGACGATAAGGGCAACCCGAAGACGCTGGAATTCAACTGCCGCATGGGCGACCCCGAGACCCAGCCGATCATGGCGCGCCTGAAGAGCGACCTCGTGACCATCATGGAGCACGCCGTCAACGGCACGCTCGACGCGGCGGAGATGGATTGGGACCGCCGCACCGCCGTCGGTGTGGTGATGGCTGCTGAAGGCTACCCGGAGACGCCGCGCAAGGGCGACGTCATCGACGGCATCCCGGCCGAGACGCCGGAGTGCGTGACCTTCCACGCGGGGACCATCGAGCGCGATGGCCAGCTGCTGACCTCGGGCGGCCGCGTGCTGTGCGTGGTGGGCCTGGGCGACTCAATCAAGATGGCGCAGAAGCAGGCTTACGAGGCGGTCGAGAAGATTTCGTTCGCGGGCGCACAGTACCGCCGCGACATCGGCTGGCGTGGCCTGAAGCATTGAAGCGATCGCTGAACGCATGACCACCCGCCCACAAGACGTCAAGACCTGGCTGCTCGACCTGCAGCAGCGCATCGTCTCTGCTCTGGAGCAGGTGGACGGCAAGGCATTCCTGCGTGAAGAGTGGACGCGGCCCGAGGGCGGCGGCGGCATCTCGCGCCTGGTCGAGGAAGGCCATGTCTTCGAACGCGGGGGCGTGAACTTCTCGCACGTGACGGGCAAGAGCCTGCCCCCGTCCGCGATGGCGGCGCGCCCCGAACTGGCGGGCCGCGCGTGGGAAGCGATGGGCGTGTCCCTGGTACTCCACCCGCGCAATCCGTACGCGCCCACGGTGCACATGAACGTGCGCTTCTTCACCGCGACGGCCGAAGGCAAGGACCCGGTGTGGTGGTTCGGCGGCGGCATGGACCTGACGCCCTACTACGGCGAGACGGAGGACGTGGTCCACTTCCACCGCAGCTGCCACGATGCGCTGGCACCGTTCGGCGCCGAGCTGCACCCGCGCTTCAAGGCCTGGTGCGACGAATACTTCTACCTCAAGCACCGCAAGGAACCGCGCGGAGCGGGCGGCATCTTCTTCGATGACTTCAACGCCCAGGGCTTCGAGCACGCCTTTACCATGACGCAGAGCGTGGGCAACAGCTTCCTGCCCGCTTACCTGCCGATCCTGGAGCGGCGCAAGGACCAGCCCTACGGCGAGCGCGAACGCGACTTTCAGCTGTACCGGCGCGGGCGCTATGTCGAATTCAACCTGGTGTTCGACCGCGGCACCCTGTTTGGCCTGCAGTCGGGCGGACGCACCGAAGCGATCCTGATGTCGATGCCGCCGCTGGTGAAGTGGCGCTACGACTGGCACCCGGAACCGGGGAGCGCGGAAGAGCGGCTGTACACCGACTTCCTGGTCCACAAAGACTGGCTGGCGACGTGACCGCGCGCGCCACAGCGTTGGTAGCGCTGCTCGGCGGGAGTTTCGACCCGGTTCACAATGGCCATGTGGCTTTGGCCGCGCTCTTCGACTCACTCCTGCACCCCACCGAACTGCGCGTGCTCCCGGCCGGGAACCCGTGGCAGAAAACGAATGGCCTCAAGGCCTCGGCCGAACAGCGGGTCGACATGATACGCATCGCCTTTGCCGAGGCGGGCCTGCCGGTGACCATCGACCGGCAGGAGATCGAGCGCACCAGCGCCACCTACACCATCGAGACGCTGGGCAAGGTGCGCGCGGAGCTGGGGCCGGAGGTGCCGCTGGTGTTCCTGATGGGCGCCGACCAGCTGCAGCACCTGGACACCTGGCGCGACTGGCGCGAGCTGTTCGCCCTCACCCACTTCGGCGTGGCGGCGCGGCCGGGCTACTCGCTGACCGCGCTGCCGGATGCGGTGCAGGCGGAAATCACCCCGCGGCTGGCGACGGCTGACCAGCTGCGTGACTCCGCGGCCGGGCGCGTACTGCTGGCGCCCGAGCTGGCGGTCGACATCTCGGCCACGCAGATCCGGGCTGCCTTGGCACGCGACGGCGACGCAAAAGCCCCCGTTCCGGGCGGAGTGCTAGACTATATTCAACAACACAACCTATATAAGTAGAAACGAATGGATATCAAGAAACTGCAAGCGGTCGTCGTGGACGCGCTGGAAGACGTGAAGGGCCAGGACATTCAGCTGTTCGACACCACGCACCTGACGTCCCTGTTCGACCGCATCTGCGTGGTCGCCGGTACCTCCAACCGCCAGACCCGCGCGCTGGCCGCATCGGTGCGCGACAAGGTCAAGGAAAACGGCGGTGACGTGGTCGGCGTCGAGGGCGAAGACACCGGCGAGTGGGTGCTGGTGGACCTGGGCGACATGATCGTCCACATCATGCAGCCGGCCATCCGCCAGTACTACCGCCTGGAAGAAATCTGGGGCGAGAAGCCGGTCAAGCTGGGCGCGGCCAAGCGCAAGTCGACCACGGAAGGCGCGGAAGCCGCGGCTCCGCGCTCCAAGTCCAAGCACCTCTCGGCCAACAAGAACGAGGCGGAAGCCGAGCCGGTGGTCGAGAAGAAGCCGCGCGCGCGCAAGACCGCAGCTTCCGCTGACGCGGCACCGGCGGCGAAAAAACCGGCCGCCCGCAAGACTGCAGCCTCAAAGTCCGCCGCCCCGACCGGCAAGACCGTGAAGGTCGCGGTACCGAAGGCCGCTGCCGCATCGGCCAAGAAGGCCAAGGAAGCCAAGGTGGCGGAAGCCGCCGCGGTGCCGGCCAAGAAGGTCATCAAGCGCATCAAGAAGACGGAAGAGTAAGCACCTTCCATGCAGCTCATCATCGCCGCGGTCGGCCACAAGATGCCGGCGTGGATCGAGACCGGCTTCCAGGAGTACGCCAAGCGCATGCCGCCCGAGCTGCGCATCGTGCTCAAGGAGATCAAGCCGGTCGAGCGCTCCGGCAGCAAGACCGCGGCCACCGCGATGGCACTGGAGCGCGAGCGGATCGAGGCCGCGCTGCCCAAGGGCGTGCGCATCGTGGCCCTCGATGAGCGTGGCAAGGATCTGACTTCCGTCGGCCTCGCCCAGCAGCTGGAAGGCTGGCAGCAGGACGGGCGCGACGTCGCCTTCCTGATCGGTGGGGCGGATGGCCTCGATCCCGAGCTCAAGGCGCGTGCCGATTCCCTCATCCGCATCTCCAGCATGACGCTCCCGCATGGCGTGGTGCGTGTTATGCTCGCGGAGCAGCTGTACCGAGCCTGGTCCATCACCCAAAACCATCCTTACCACCGCGTCTGACCGCCCGCCATGAGTTTCCGCCCGCTCGACAAGAAGATCTATCTCGCGTCCAAGAGTCCCCGCCGCCGCGAGCTGCTGCGCCAGGTCGGCGTGGAGTTCGAGCTGCTGATGCTGCGCAGTGATGGCCCGCGCGGGGCGGACGTGCCGGAAGACGTGCATGCGGGCGAGCCGCCGCTGGACTACGTGGCGCGCGTGGCCAACGAGAAGGCGGCCTTCGCCTGGAACATCGTGCAGCAGCGCCGCCTGCTGCTGCGGCCCGTGCTGACGGCCGACACCACCGTCACCATCGACGGGAACATCCTCGGCAAGCCCGCCAACCAGGACGAAGCCGAGGAGATGCTGGCCCGCCTGTCCGGCCGCACCCACCAGGTGCTGACCTCCGTGGCGGTGCACTACACCGACATCGCCGAGCAGATCACGCAAGTGTCGGACGTGCGGTTTTCCCGCCTCTCGGCCAGCGCCATCAAGGCCTATTGCAGCACCCCCGAACCTTACGACAAGGCCGGGGCCTACGGCATCCAGGGTCTGGCCGCGCTGTTCATTGAACATATCGACGGCAGCCATTCCGGCATCATGGGCCTCCCCCTGTTCGAGACCGCGCAGCTGCTGCGGCGCACTGGCCTGCCCCTGCTGTGAAGGGGGCACGATGAACGAAGATATCCTCATCAACATCACGCCGCAGGAGACGCGCGTGGCCCTCATCCTGCAGGGCGCCGTGCAGGAGCTGCACATCGAGCGCACGCTCACGCGCGGGCTGGCGGGGAACGTCTATTCGGGGAAGGTGGTGCGCGTGCTGCCGGGGATGCAGTCGGCCTTCATTGACATCGGCCTGGAACGCGCGGCCTTCCTGCACGTGGCGGACATCTGGGAAGCGCGCCCGCACGACGGCTCGACCGCCCCGCCGACGCCCATCGAGAAAATCCTGTTCGACGGCCAGGTGCTGACTGTCCAGGTGATCAAGGACCCGATCGGCACCAAGGGGGCCCGCTTGTCCACCCAGATTTCGATCGCGGGGCGGATGCTGGTCTACCTGCCGCAGGACAGCCATATCGGCATCTCGCAAAAGATCGAGAAGGAGTCCGAGCGCGAGCACCTGCGCGCGCGCCTGCAAGGGCTGTTGCCGCCGGAGGAAAAAGGCGGCTACATCGTACGCACCATGGCGGAAGATGCGTCCGACGAGGACCTCGCCGCGGACGTGGAATACCTGCGCAAGACCTGGAGCGCGATCCGCGAAGGCGCGCGCACCAGGCCGCCGACCAGTCTTTTGTACCAGGACCTGAACCTCGCCCAGCGCGTGCTGCGCGACTTCGTGCATGACGAGACTGCGAGCATCCAGGTGGACTCGCGCGAGAATTACCTGAAGCTGCAGGAGTTCGGCCAGGTCTACACGCCCAGCGTGCTGGCGCGGCTGCAGCACTACACCGGCGAGCGGCCGCTGTTCGACCTGTATGGCGTGGAGGAAGAGATCCTGCGCGCTCTGGGGCGGCGCGTGGACCTCAAGTCCGGCGGCTACCTGATCGTGGACCAGACCGAGGCCATGACCACCATCGACGTCAACACCGGCGGCTTTGTGGGCGGGCGCAATTTTGCGGACACCATCTTCAAGACCAACCTGGAGGCAGCGCACGCGATCGCGCGCCAGCTGCGGCTGCGGAACCTGGGCGGGATCATCATTCTCGACTTCATCGACATGGAGAACCTGGAGCACCGCAATGCCGTACTGGCGGAGCTCAAGAAGGCGCTGGCCAAGGACCGGACCAAGGTGTCGGTGAGCGGGTTCTCGGCGCTGGGGCTGGTGGAGATGACGCGCAAGCGCACGCGCGAATCGCTGGCGCATATCCTGTGCGAGCCCTGCCCCGCGTGCAGCGGCAAAGGCCAGGTCAAAACCTCGCGCACCATCTGCTACGAGATCCTGCGCGAGCTGCTGCGCGAGGCCAAGCAGTTCAACCCGCGCGAATTCCGCATCCTCGCCTCGCAGGAAGTGGTCGATCTGTTCCTGGAAGAAGAATCCCAGCACCTCGCGATGCTCGGGGACTTCATCGGCAAGAAGATTTCGCTGCAGGTGGAGTCCACCTATCATCAGGAGCAGTACGACGTGATCCTGATGTGAATGGAACCGATACACCACATGGACGCTTCTGAGAACCTCGTCGGATCGCTCTTGGAATCAGACGGGTATTGGGTGCGGCGGTCGCACAGCAAGGACTTGACCTCGGAAGAAAAAGCCGCAAGCGGGAAGCCGTCCCATTCCACGACCGGAAATCAATCTGCTGCCAAGAGTCAGTAAGCGGAAGCGGTACGAGCGACGCGCGCCTGCCACCAGATGAACAGCGGCGCGCCGAGAAGTTCGAGGGCGGTGAAGGCAAGGAAGGGAATGGGCGGTAGGCCGGAGCCGAGCATGGAGAGTACGCGGCCGATCCCGCCGATGAAGATCATGCCCCAGGCGGTGCGAAACAGCACGGTGGAGACTTCGATGCGCGGGACCATCCATAAGATGGCGATGCCGAGCCCCATCCACACGCCGCTGAAGAAGCGCATGTTGCTGTCGAGGACAGGCGCATTCGGCAGCCCGAGCGGCGCGTACAGCGGATCGCTCAGTCCCATCATCCCGACAGCGCCCGTCAGGAGCGGGACGAGGCCGAGAACGGCCGTCGTCACCTGCAAGGCTTTACGGCTCATGGCGTGAGCGCCCGTCCGATCAGGCGGCGCTGCGCTCCCAGACCGTGAAGGCGCTGGTGTAGCGGCTGCCCGCGGCTTGCAGGAATTTGTGGTGGTCGAAGTTGGGGAAGCGGCGCTCCAGCTCCGGCAGCAGGCGCTGGCGGCGGGCGACGTCCTCGGTGACGATCACGCCGTTCTGGTCCTTCCCGAACAGCATGTAGTAGAAGTCCGCGCTCGACAACCCATCGGCGGTGCGGATGACGATGCGCTCGATGTCGCTCCACGCCACCGACTCCTGCTGGCGCTCGCCGTGCTGGTAGCCGAAGCGGCGGGTCAGCGCGGTATCCGAAATCTCCAGTTCATCGACATAGTCGTCCGGACGGCGCTCCACCACCAGGGCCGCGGCCATCAGCAGCCCGCAGACCACCCACAGCCAGGACGCCGATCCTTCGGCGGCCATCGGAACGCTGACTGCGGCAAAAGCGGCGCAGGCCAGCGCGGAACGCGCATTGCGGGACGTGAGCTTCAGTTTCGACATACTGACCTCCTCTTGGGTGGGACTTTGTTGTCAAGACAACTTATTTAACGTCACATTAGCGTTAAACATGAGAGTTTTCAAGTATATTTGGTTGGTCAACCAATAAAAACACTTCCACATGCCGCGCCAATCCAACTCGGAACAGCGCCGGGAACAGATCACGGCTGGACTTCTCGCCAGTATCGCGGAACATGGGTACGACAAGGCGACCATCCAGTCCATCGCCCGCAACGCGGGGCTCTCGCCTGGACTGATCCACTATCACTTCAAGTGCAAGGAAGAGATCCTGCTGCATCTGGTGCGCTCGCTGGGAGACGCCGCGCGGCAGCGCTTCCTTTCGATGGCCGAGGACACGCGCACGCCCGCCGAGCGCCTGACGGCCTACATCAACGCCCGCCTGGACCTGAACAGCGGCGCCAATCCGGAAGCGGCGGCAGCCTGGGTGATGATCGGCACGGAAGCGGTCCGCCAGCCGGAGGTGCGCCGCCTGTACCAGCATGTCATGGAATCGGAGATCCAGCTGGTGCACGAGCTGGTGTGCGCGGTGCTGATGGCGGCCGGCCGTGCGACCCAGCATGCGGCGCAGTTCGCACTCACGCTGGTCACCTTCATCGAAGGCGCATTCCAGATGACCAGCGCCGCGCGCGACGTCATGCCCAAGGGGTATGCGACGACCGCTGCTCTCGCGATGGTGGAGCAGTTTGTGGCTGGCGAGCCGGCCGCGCGCAGGGAATCAAACAAGATCCGCGCAAAACCGGCTGCCTGACCAACTTACTTCGCGGACGGGAAGAACAGCTGCTGGCCCTGCGGACGGAAGGCCGCAATCTTCTGCTGCCCCTCCGGCGACGTGATCCAGTCGATCAGCAGCTTCGCACCCTTGTAGTTGACGCCTGTGTGTTTGGCCGGGTTGACGGCGATGATGCCGTACGGGTTGTACATCTTGGGATCGCCCTCGACGGCGATCGCCAGCCCGGTCTTGGCCTTGTAGGTGGCATAGGTGGCGCGGTCGGTCAGCGTGTAGGCGTTCATCTCGGCCGCCATGTTGAGCACTTCACCCATGCCCAGGCCTGCCGACACGTAGCGCGGCCCCGTGGGCTGGGTGCCGATGGCCTTCCAGTAGCCCTTCTCCATGATGTCCGTGCCGGAGTTGTCGCCGCGCGAGATGAACTTGGCGTCCGACGCGGCCAGCTTGCGGAAGGCTGCCAGCACGTCCTTGCCGCCACCGATCTTCGCCGGGTCGCTGGATGGGCCGGCGATGACGAAGTCGTTGTACATCACATCCTTGCGGTCGACGCCCCAGCCTTCGGCCACGAACTTGTCCTCGGCCGCGCGGGCGTGCACGAGGGTCACATCCACATCGCCGTTCCTGGCCAGCTCCAGCGCCTTGCCGGTGCCGACTGAAATCACGTTCACCTTGGTCCCGGTCTTGGCTTCGAAGATCGGAAGCAGGTAGGCCAGCAGGCCGGAGTTCTCGGTGCTGGTGGTGGTGGACAGGCGGATCGCCTGCTGCTGTGCGAAAGCGAAAGGCGTGGCGAGGACGAGGCACAGTGTCAACAGCGAACGTCGTTTCATGGCAGGTCTCCCAAGGAATGGTCAGGTACGTGATTCCAGTAGTCCGTCGCGCAGCTTGAGGCGACGGATGCCGGGCAGGCCTATCAAGTCGCGGTCGTGGCAGGCCATGACGACGGTCCTGCCCTCGGCGACGAGCGTCGGGATAAGAGCGATGACCTGCTCGCGCGCAGGCCCGTCGAGGTTGGCGGTCGGTTCATCCAGCAGCAGCAGGCGCGGTTCCAGCACCTTGGCGCGGGCCAGGGCGACGCGCTGTTTTTCGCCCCCGGACAGGCGCGTGGGATCGCTGTCGCGCAGGTGGGCCACGCCGGCCCAGGCCATTGCCTGCTCCACGGTCTCGCGCACCTCGTCGCCGTGCAGTCCACGCGCGAGCAGGCCGTAGCCCACGTTGTGCGGCACGCTGGTGGAGAACATGATGGGGTCCTGGTGCACGTAGACGATATGCTGCCGCAGCTGGCGCGGATACGGGTGCAGCGGCAGCGTGCTGCCGTGGAAGCGCACGTGCGCCGGTTCGCTCGGCGCATCCAGCCCCGCCAGCACCCGCAGCAGCGTGCTCTTGCCCGCGCCATTGACGCCGGTGAGCACGTAGGCCGCACCGGCGTCCAGCGCAAAATTGTGCAGGTCGAACAGCACGCGCTGGCCGTAGGCCTTGCGCAGCCGGTCGATGGCCAGCAGCGCGGTCACGTGCGTGCTCCGGCGGACGGCGCATCGCCCTGCACCAGCACCAGCAGGCCGTTCATCGCCAGCGCCACCACGATCAGCACCATGCCCAGTGCGATGCCCTGTGCGAACTCGCCCTTGCTGGTCTCCAGCGTGATGGCGGTGGTGATGGTGCGCGTTTCGCCCTCGATATTCCCGCCCACCATGAGCGCGCAGCCGACTTCCGAGATCACGCGCCCGAAGCCGCTGATCACGGCGGCCATGACGCCGAAGCGCACCTCGTACAGCAGCGTGGCCATCACGCGCCAGCGCGAGGCGCCGTGTACGATGGCCGTTTCGGCGTAGCGCGGATCGGCTGCCTGCACCGCCGCCAGCGTGAAGGCCACCAGCACCGGCAGCGCAATCAGCACCTGCCCCGCCACGATGCCGCGCTGCGTGAACAGCCATTGCAGCGGGCCAAGGGCGCCGTGGCGCGACAGCAGGAGATACAGGAGAAGGCCGATCAGCACCGTCGGCATCGACAGCGCGGCCTGCGCCAGCCAGATGGCAAAGCGGCGGCCAGGAAAACGATGAATGGCGATCGCATACCCCAGCAGCACCGCGACCGGGGTGGCGATGGTGAGGCCGACAAGGCTCGTGAACAGGGACACCCACACGATGCGCCACAGCCCCGGATCGCCCGAGAACAGCATCGTGAACGCCGCGACGATGGCGTCGGTCAGCGCCATTCCTGCATCGCGTCGAAGACCAGCCGCTCGCGTCCGGTGAGCAGCAGGAAGTGCTTGCCCGTGCAGCGCGCCAGCAGGGACATGCCGACCCGCTCCGCCACCATATGCCCCATCTGCGTGGTGCCGGAGCGCGAGAGCAGGAAGGGGATGCCCATCTGCGCGCCCTTGATCACCATTTCGGACGTCAGGCGCCCGGTGGTGTAGAACACCTTGTCCTCGCCACCCAGGCCATCGAGCCACATGCGGCCCGCGATAGCATCCACCGCATTGTGGCGGCCCACGTCCTCGATGAAGTACAGCAGCTCGCCAGCATTCGAAAACAGCGCGCAGCCATGCACGGACCCGGCCTGCTTGTAGATGGACTGCTGCGCGCGGATGGTTTCGACGATGCGGTAGACCACCGTTTGATCGAGCCGGGCATCGGCGGGCAGCGTGATGCGGTCCACCTCGTCCATCAAGCCGCCGAACACGGAGCCTTGGCCACAGCCGGTGGTCACGACCTTTTTCGCGGTGCGCTCCTCCACGTCCACGATGCCGCTGCGCGTGACCACGGCCACCGCATCGACCGACCAGTCGACCTGCACGGACACGATATCCTCCAGCGCACGCACCAGGCGCTGGTTGCGCAGGTAGCCGAGAGTGAGCGCCTCCGGCGCGCCGCCCAGCGTCATGAGCGTGACCAGTTCGCGCTTGTCCACGTACACAGTGAGCGGGCGTTCGGCCGGGATGTGCAGCGTGGAGAGGCGGCCGCGTTCATCCAGCGCCGTCACTTCGTGCGTGAGGCTGGCCTGGGCCTGGGACAGCTCGGGCAGATAACGGGTCGGGTCGCGCGCGGTCATGGCGGCAATTCTGCCATGCCTTGCAATATCTGGCCGCCACCAAACGAGCCCTGGGCCGCCACCGTGCCACCGAGGCGCACGCGGATCGCGCAGTACTTGAATTCAGGGATCTTCCCGAACGGATCCAGCGCGGGGTTGGTCAGCTTGTTGATGGCCGCCTCGTAATAGCAGAACGGGACGAAGATGGCGCCGCGCGGCGAGCTGTCGTCCGCCCGCGCATACAGGGCCACGCGCCCGCGCCGCGATTCGATGGTGACCACGTCGCCGGGCTGGCCGCCCAGGGCGGCGAGGTCCAGCGGGTGCACCAGGGCGACCGGATCCGGTTCCAGCGCGTCCAGCACCACGGTGCGGCGGGTCATGCTGCCGGTGTGCCAGTGCTCCAGTTGGCGGCCCGTGATCAGCACCAGCGGATACTCGTCGTCCGGCCGCTCGTCGGCCGGGATGATGTCCGCCGGGACGAAGCGTGCGCGCCCGCCCTGCAGCGGGAACTGCTCGGTAAACACGATCGGTTCCCCGGCCGCGCCCTCCTCCGTGCACGGATAGGTCACGCTGCTCTCGCGCTCAAGCCGGTCCCACGTGATACCGGCGATGCTGGGCATGGTGCCGCGCATCTCGTCGAACACCTCGGCCGGGTGGCCGTAGTTCCAGGCCAGCCCCAGGCGGCGCGCAAGCTGCTGGATGATCCACAGGTCCTGGCGCGCGTCGCCGGGCGGAGCCAAAGCCTGGCGGCCCAGCTGCACCATGCGGTCCGTGTTGGTGAAGGTGCCCGTCTTTTCCGGGAACGCGCTGGCGGGCAGGATCACGTCCGCCAAATAGGCCGTCTCGGTCAGGAAGATGTCCTGCACCACCAGATGGTCCAGCGCGGCCAGCGCATCGCGGGCGTGGTTCGCATCCGGGTCCGACATCGCCGGATTCTCGCCCATGATGTACATGCCCTTGACCGAACCGGCAAGGATGGCGTCCATCACCTCGACCACCGTGAGCCCGGGCTGGTCGTCCAGCGTGGCCGGATCCACGTTCCAGGCCTGCGCAAACTTGTCTCGTACCCCCGGCGTGTTCACGCGCTGGTAGTCCGGGTACATCATCGGGATCAAGCCCGCGTCCGACGCGCCCTGCACGTTGTTCTGGCCCCGCAGCGGATGCAGGCCTGTGCCGGGGCGGCCGATCTGTCCCGTCATCAGGGCCAGCGCGATCAGGCAGCGTGCGTTGTCCGTACCGTGCACGTGCTGCGAGATGCCCATGCCCCACAGGATCATGGAGGCTTTCGAGGTCGCATACAGGCGGGCGACGTAGCGGATGGTGTCGGCGTCGATGCCACAGATGGGCGCCATCTGTTCCGGGCTGTAATCGGCGACGTTGCGTTCCAGCTCGTCGTAGCCGATCGTGCGGCTCTCGATGAAGGCGCGGTCCACCAACCCTTCGGTGACGATGGTGTGCATCATCGCGTTCAGCAGCGCCACGTCGGTGTCCGGCTTGAACTGCAGGTAGCGGTGCGCGTGAGGCGCGAGGTCCGAACGGCGCGGATCGCACACGACCAGCTTCGTGCCTGCGGCGGCTGCGTTTTTCATCCAGGTCGCGGCCACCGGGTGGTTGACGGTGGGGTTGGCGCCGATGACGATCACCACCTCGGCGCGGGTCACGTCCATCACCGGGTTCGAGACGGCACCCGAACCGATCCCCTCCAGCAGCGCGGCCACGGACGAGGCATGGCACAGGCGCGTGCAGTGGTCGACGTTGTTGCTGCCGAAGCCCGTGCGTACCAGTTTCTGGAACAGGTAGGCTTCCTCGTTGCTGCATTTGGCCGAGCCGAAACCGGCCAGCGACCTGCGGCCGTGCGTATCGCGAATGCGCGCCAGGCCCAGGCCGGCGGCGTCCAGCGCTTCGTCCCACGTCGCTTCGCGGAACACGTCGTACACGCGTTCCGGGTCCATGGTGAAGTCGCCTCGCTTGGCCGGCGCGTCGGCGCGGCGGATCAGCGGCTTGGTGAGGCGGTGCGGGTGGTGCGCGTAGTCGAAGCCGTAGCGGCCCTTCACGCACAGGCGGCCGTGGTTGGCCGGACCATCGCGGCCCTCGACATAGAGGATGCGGTTGTCCTTGATGTTGTAGGTCAGCTGGCAGCCCACGCCACAGTAGGGGCAGACCGAATCGACCTGCTTGTCCGGCACCGTGAGCGCGGCGTCGCGCGCGGGTGCCAGTGCCCCGGTCGGGCAGGCCTGCACGCATTCGCCGCAGGCCACGCAGGTAGAGGCGCCCATCGGGTCGTCCATGTCGAACACGATCTGCTCGCCCGCGCCGCGGTAGGCCAGGCCGATCACGCCATTCATCTGCTCGTCGCGGCAGGCGCGCACGCAGCGGGTGCACTGGATGCAGGCGTCCAGGTTGACGGCGATGGCGGCGTGCGAGAGGTCGGCCTTGGGCTGCGGGCGCGAGTCGAAGCGCGGCTTGCCCATGCCGAGTTTCGCAGCCCATTCGTCCACCTCGTTGTGCAGGGTGTGCTCCTGCTCGGGCATGTCGGAGAGCAGCAGCTCCAGCACCATGCTCTGGGCGGCGAGAGCGCGCGGGCTGTCGCTGTGTACCTTCATGCCCTGCGCGGGCGCGCGGCAGCAGGAGGGCGCGAGCACCCGCTCGCCGTCGATCTCCACCATGCACGCGCGGCAGTTCCCAACTGCCTCCATGCCGGGCTTGTAGCACAGGCGCGGGATAGCGACGCCTTCACGGTCCGCGACTTCGAGCAGGCTTTCGCCCGGCTGCGCGGTGACGCTGCGGCCATTCAGTTCAAAGGTCACGCAGTTCGTCACGGTGGTCATGCCAGCTCCTGCGGAAAGTAGCGGATCACGCAGTCGACCGGATTCGGCGCCGCCTGCCCCAGGCCACAAATGGACGCATCGCGCATCACCTGCGACAGCTCGCCCAGCAGCGCCGTGTTCCAGCGTGGCTGCTCGATCAGCGCCAGCGCCTTGGCGGTGCCCACGCGGCATGGCGTGCACTGGCCACACGATTCGTCGCGGAAGAAGCGCATCATGCTGCGCGCGGCGTCGACGGCGCGGTCCTGGTCCGACAGCACGATCACGGCAGCGGAGCCGATGAAGCAGCCGTAGGGCTGCAACGTGTCGAAGTCCAGGGGTACGTCCCCTAGAGATGCAGGCAGGATGCCGCCTGAGGCGCCGCCCGGCAGGTAGGCATAGAACGTGTGCCCGTCCTGCATGCCGCCGCAATACATGTCGATCAGCTGGCGCACCGTGATCCCGGCAGGCGCGTACTTGACACCTGGGTCACGCACGCGACCAGATACCGAGAACGAGCGCATGCCCTGGCGGCCATTGAGGCCGTGCTGGGTGAACCATTCCGGGCCGTGAGTCAGGATGTCGCGCACCCAGTGCAGGGTTTCGAAGTTGTGCTCCAGCGTGGGGCGCCCGAACAAACCCACTTGTGCCACGTACGGTGGCCGCAGCCGCGGCATGCCGCGCTTGCCCTCGATGGATTCGATCATCGCGGACTCCTCGCCGCAGATGTAGGCGCCTGCGCCGCGGCGCAGGTGGATGGCAGGAAGGCCCGCTACCGGGGGCGCCTTGGCCAGCAGGGCCAGCTCGCGTTCGAGGATGGCGCGGCAGCCGTGGTATTCGTCGCGCAGGTAGATATAGATGGCATCGATGCCGACCGCCCAGGCGGCGACCAGCGCCCCCTCCAGGAAGCGGTGCGGGTCGCGTTCCAGGTAGGTGCGGTCCTTGAATGTGCCGGGTTCGCCCTCGTCGATGTTCACGGCCATCAGGCGCGGGCCGGCTTCGGCGCGCACCAGGCGCCATTTCCGCCCTGCGGGGAAACCGGCGCCGCCGAGGCCACGCAAGCCGGAATCTTCCATCGTGCGGATTACATCATCGGCGCTATGCTCACCCGCGAGGCAAGCGCGCAGCAAGGCGTAGCCGCCGTCGCGCAGATACTCTTCCAGACCTGTGTATGGGTGTGGTTCATGCTTCGTTTGCCCCGACAGCACGTCGGCCAGCACGCTCTCTGACGTGGCTTGCGCAACCGGATGCTGGCCGACCACCACGGCGGGGGCCTGTTCGCAGCGGCCGACGCAGGGAGCTTCCAGCACGCGCACGTCCGTGCCGAGGATGCCCGGCAGCTTGTCCAGCAGCGCCCTGGCGCCGGCCAGCTCGCACGACAGGCCGCCGCACACGCGAACCGTCAAACCAGGGGGCGCGTCCTCGCCCTCTTTCACGATGTCGAAGTGGTGATAGAAGCTCGCGACCTCGTAGACCTCGGCCTGCGGGACGTTCATCTCGGAGGCCAGCGCCGCCAGGTGCTCGGCGCGCAGGCACTTGAAGCTGTCCTGCAGCGCGTGCAGGTGCTCGATCAGCAGGTCGCGGCGGCGCGGCGCGTGGCCCAGCACGGTGCGCACCTCGTCCAGGGCGGCAGGGTCGACCCGGCGCCCACGCGGTGCCTGGCGCTTGCGCTGGCGTGTGCCATCGACGGCAATCGGAATCACTGTATTCATGAGGTGCGGACGCAAAGACGTCGGGCGGCTGGGCCGGTATGGCCAGTATAAGTCTCCCACCGGCCGGGGAAAAGCAAAGTCAGCGCCGGTCCAGCATCGGGACCAGCGCATCCCACGCGGCGCCGGGTTCCAGCTTTTCCATGCAGTTGTGGTGGCCCAGCGGGCAAATGCGCTGGCGGCAGGGCGAACAGTCGAGCCGCAGCGAGAGCGAACGGGCGACGTCGGAGAATGGTGGCGCGTGGTCCGGGTCCGTGGGGCCGTACAGCGCGATCACGGGGCGGTTGAGCGCCGAGGCGACGTGCAACAGGCCGGAGTCATTGGCTACCACGGCATCCGCGTGGGCGATCAGGGCGATGGCTTCGTCCAGGCGCGTGGCGCCTGCGAGGTTGAGCATGCGCTCCGTCCCCGTGATCTGCAGGATCTCGTCGCAGGCCTCGCGGTCCTTCGGGGAGCCGAGCATGCCGACCACCGCGTGCGGGTCGCGTTCGCGGACCATGCGTGCGAGTTCGGCGAAGTGACGCGCGGGCCAGCGCTTGGCAGGGCCGAATTCGGCGCCGGGCGCAAACAGCACCAGCCGGGCATCGCTGCGCACGCCCGCCTTGGCGCAAGCGGCACGTTGCGCTTCCTCATCCACGTGCAGGCGGGGGCGCGGCGCGACGGCCAGGGGTGCGCGCGGATCGTTGGCGAGGGCCGCGTAGAACGGCACCATGGGGCGCGGCGGCTCATCGTCGCGATGGATCACGTTGAGAAGGCCGTAGCGCATCTCGCCCTTGTAGCCCACGCGTTTCGGAATCCCGGCCAGCCAGGGGATCAACGCGTACTTGATGGTGTTGGGGAGCACGTAGGCATCCGCATAGCCGCGGGCGCGCAACTGGCGGGCGTAGCGCCAGCGTTCCTTGAGCTGCAGCGGGCCATGGCGGAACGGCGTCTCCAGCACCTCGGCCACATCCTCCACCGCACGCCACACTGGTGCGCAGGAGGGTGGTGCCAGCACATCGATGGGGCGCTCGGGGTGGGCCTGCTTGAGGCGCTGCAGCAGCGGCTGGGCCATCACCGCATCGCCGATCCAGTTGGGGGAGATGACCAGCGTGCGCTTCACCTGCGAGGTCACGCCGCATCCTCGCTGAACTGCAGGCGATACAGCTTGGCGTACATGCCGCCGCGCGCCAGCAGCTCGTCATGGGTGCCGGTCTCGATGATGCGTCCCTGGTCCAGCACCGCGATACTGTCGGCGCGCTCGATGGTCGAAAGGCGGTGGGCGATGACGATGGTGGTGCGGCCGGCCATCAGGGTGTCCAGCGCCGCCTGTACGGCGCGCTCGGACTCGTTGTCCAGCGCGGACGTGGCTTCGTCCAGGATCAGGATCGGCGCATCCTTGTAGATGGCACGGGCGATGGCGACGCGCTGGCGCTGACCGCCGGACAGGCGCATGCCGTTTTCGCCGATGCTGGTATTCACGCCGTCCGGCAGGTTGGCCACCACGTCGGCCAGATGCGCGGCCTGGATCGCGGCTTGCAGGCGGGCTGCGTCGATCTTCTCCACGCCGTAAGCGATGTTGGCGGCCAGCGTGTCGTCGAACAGCACCACGTTCTGGCTCACCATCGCCAGCTGGGCGCGCAGGCTGGCCAGCTTGATGTCCTCGTACGGCACGCCATCCAGGAGCAACCGGCCCTCGGTCGGCTTGTAGAAGCGTGTGACCAGATTGACGAAGGTGGACTTGCCACCGCCGGAGGCGCCCACCAGCGCGACGGTCTTCCCGGCCGGGACGTCCAGCGTGACGTGGTTGAGCGCGAGACGTTCCTCGTCGCCGTAATGGAAGCTCACGTCCTCGAAGCGCACATGGCCCGCCGGCTTGTCCAGCGTGACGTGGCCGGGGTCCGGCTCGGCGGGCGCGTCGATCGTGTCGAATACCGTTTCGGCAGCGGACAGCCCGCGCTGGATCGGCCCATTCACCTCGACCAGGGACTTGAGCGGCTGCAGCAGCATCAGCATCATGGCGATGAAGTTGGAGAACTCGCCGGACGTCATCCCGGACTGCAGGGCCAGGACGATTACTACCGATACCGCGCCGGCGGTGGCGATCTGCGTGATCGGCACCGTGGCCGCAAAGGCCACCGTCATGCGCTGCGAGAAGCCGCGCAGGGCGTCGCTACGCTGTTCGAAGCGGCGCAGTTCATAGTCCTGGCCATTGAAGACGCGGATCACCTGGTGGCCACGCGCGGCTTCATCCACCACCTGGGTCATCTCGGCGGTGACGCGCTGGTTGTCGCGGTTCAGGCGGCGCAGGCGGCCAGTGGTGGTGCGCACCACCAGCGCGGTGACGGGTACGATCACCAGCGCCACCAGCGTGAGGCGCCAGTTGGTCAGCAGGAGGCCGATCATCAGCCCGGCGACGGTCATCGCATCGCGCACCACGGCCAGGAACACGGAGTTGATCATGTCCACCACCTGGCGCACGTCGCCGATGACGGTGTTGATCAGCTTTCCCGATGACTCCTTGTGGAAGTGGGACACCGGCAAGCGCAGCAGCCGGTGGAAGGCCAGGCGGCGGATGTCGTTGAGGACCCGGCTCATGACCCAGTTATTCAGATAGGCGGTAGCGAAGGTCGACACGCCGCGCAGCAGGAAGATCCCGAGCAGGATCGCGGGCACGAGCCACAGGCTGAATGGCACGCGCGCATTGAACGCGCGGTCGATCAGCAGCTCGAGGGACTTGGTCAGCATGGGCTGGGTGGCCGCGGTGACGGCCATCGCCACCAGCGACAGCGCAGCACGCCCCTTGTACGGTTTGACGATGCCAAGCAGCCGCTTGACGATCACACTATTTTCCATCGTTGTCTTTCGCGTTCAGGCACAGTCCCATGAGCAGGAAGACCAGCAGCGCATACAGCAGGGCTCCACCAACCGACCAGAATATCACCTCGGTAAGGCCAAAGCAGATGTAGCTGGTGACCACCACCAGCCCGGCCAGTGCCAGCGCGACCTGTTGCCGCCCGGGCTGGGCGCTGCGGCGCAACTGGCGCCCGAAGAATACCATTGGCGCCACCAGCACGGGCAGCCAGGCCAGCAGGCCAAGCACGCCGCCCGCGACCAGCACCTGCACCGCGTCGTTCTGGAAGTGCGGCAAGTCCACGATGCCATGGTCCAGGCGGCCCTCGGCGGCCAGCGCGCGCACGCGGCGGTGGGCTGACGCGAGGTCCTGCCCTGTCCACGGGTGCTCGCCAATCAGGATCGACGCGGCCTTCCACAATTCGAGGCGGGTGCCGACATTGGTGAACTTTTGGGTGCCGTTGAAGTAGTTGCGCACATCCGCCAGGCCCTGGTCGACGCGCTCCTGCACACCCGTCTCCGGGACCGCGAAGGCGGCCAGCGCCAGCGCTCCAGCCACGCCAGCCAGTAAAATCACGACGCGGTTGCGCACCAGGCGGCTGTTGGCGAGGAAGACCACGCCCACGGCGGGCAGCGCGAGCCAGGCGCCGCGCGTGCCGGAGATGACGCAGGCGGCGATGCCCGCGATGGCACCGATGCCGAGAAGGGCTGCGTGGCGCGCGGTGCGCAGTTCGGTGGCAGCGGCAATCGCCATCAGCGCGAGCATCAGCGCCTGGTCGCCAAAGGTGATGGGGTTGAGCGGGCCGCCGGGCCGGTCGTTCAGCAGCAGGAAGCGCTCGTGGGCCACGATCGGCACCGCGATCACGAGCCCGGCCACGATGCCCCACCATAGCGCGCGGCGGCTGGGCTGCAGTACCAGCACCACCAGCAGCGCGGTGAAGGCGAAGAACATGCGCGCAGGCTTTTCGAGTTCGGACAGCGGCGTCGCAGCGCGCAGCAGGACCAGCGCGGCATTGAAGACGAACCAGACGCCGAAGCCCAGCACCACCCAGCGCACCTGCGGCCACACGCGCAGCAGTGCGGCGCGCGCGGGCTGGAACAGCACGGCGGCGGCGATCAGGAAGGTGAAGCTGCTGATACTGACCCCGTTGCGGGTGGTGAGGCACACTAGGGGCAGCAGAAAGACCAGCAGCCCGCCAATGGTCTGGGGCAGGCCGGTCTTTTCTTGCGGTTTATTGTTCATTCATGTTTTTGTGGGCTATGCTTGCCATCTGGAGCAATACGAAGACGGCACCGAACATCACATGCAGCAAGGCCCAATCATCTCGGTCGTGGTCACGACCTACAACCGACCGGACGCTCTCGAGGCCGTGATCCGCGCGCTGTTCGCGCAGGACGACCGCCATTACGAAATCATTATCGCCGATGACGGTTCCGGTGCCAACACGAGGGAGCTGCTCGAACGGCTGCAAACAGAGGCACCGGTGCCGCTCAAGCATGTGTGGCAGCCCGACGAAGGCTTTCGCGCGGCGATGGCGCGCAACCGCGGGACGCTGGCGGCGGCCGGCGACTACGTCATCTTCCTGGATGGGGACTGCGTGCCGCAGCGGGACTTCGTGGCCCGCCATCGCGCGCTGGCGCGCCCGGGGTACCTGGTGTCCGGCAGCCGCGTGCTGCTTTCGCCCGGGTACACGGCGCGGGTACTGGGCGAGCGGATCGACCTGCAGTCCCTGAGCGCGGGCGACAAGCTGCGCCTGCGCGCACGCGGCGACATCAACAAGGTGCTGCAGCTGCTGGCCAAGGTGCCGGACGTGGGGCGCGAAAGCAAACGCTTTACCTGGCGCCGCATCAAGAGCTGCAACCTGGCCGTGTGGCGCCGAGATCTGATCGCGGTGAACGGCTTCGACGAGAGCTTCACCGGCTGGGGGCATGAAGACTCGGACCTGGTGGTCCGCCTGTTCAACGCAGGCGTGATGCGCAAGGATGGCGCGTTCGCCACCGAGGTCTTTCACCTGTGGCACCGCGAGGCGCAGCGGGACCAGGAGAGCAGCAACCGCAAGGTCGTCCTGCAGCGGGCCGCAGACGGCACCATCGTCGCCACGCAGGGCCTCGCGCAGCATTGAGCTGCGCGCTTCCGCGCTAGGCCGTCGCGGGTTCGCGGGTGTCGCTGGCGGCCCGCAGGTGGCGGGCATGGAGGAGGACTTCTGCGATCGAGAAGCCGTCCAGAGTCTGCGCAGACTTGGACAGGACGATCGCCGAGGCCCGGCTGCGCGGCCCCCACTGGACCGGCTTGATGCCATTGTTCTGGTAGATGCCGATGACCGGCCGGTCAAAGGCGGAGGCGATGTGAACCACCGCCGTATCGGGACTGACAACGAGATCCGCGCGCTGGCACAGGCGGAACAGGCGCGCGAGATTGCCCTCGCAGCTGACCACCTCCCCCACCCCGCTCTGCGCAACCACCTCGCGGGCCTGGGCCTCATGGGCGCCGCAGCAGGGCAGGCAGAGCGCCGCATCCGGCGCCTGCGCGTGCAGCCCACGTACGAGGGTCACGGCATCGGCGAGGCTCACATTCCGCTCCGCGTCCGCGGCGAACAGGTTAACGACAATGACTTCCTGTCCGCTGGCGAAGGCTGCGTCCAGCTGCGCGCAGCGGGCCTCGGCGCGCACGTCATACGCCAGTTCCCCGTCGCAGCGCCGGCCCATCTGCGCCAGCGCCTCGCGGCAGGCGGCCACCTTGTGCTGCACCGGGCCGCGGTTGAATTCATCCAAATCGATCACGCGGCCGGGCCGCGCGAGCCACAGCAGCAGCTTGTTTTTTTCGCTGCGCGGGCGCAGCCAGGTGACGATGTAGTCGAAGCGTTCGCGCCGCAGCGCCAGCGCCAGCTGGATGGCGTGCTTCCAGCTGCGAATTGCGTAGGTCCAGCGCCTGGCCACGCGAGCGTCCTGCGCCCAGAAGGCATCGGTAACACCGGCGACGGTGGCATGGATCTCGCACGCAGGGTCGAGCCGTTTCAGGCCTGCCACGAACGCCGTGTTGACGATCGCGTCTCCCAGTTTGGAATCGTGGGAGAAGAACAGGACCTTAATACTCAACCGCGACCTCCTTCGCCCCCAGCGCCTGTTCCAGCGCCAGCTTGAGCGCATCGGACGGCGCCACCTTCCAGTCGTCGCCCAGCTGGATCACCGAATTGCAGCCCTGCGGCTGGTAGCGCAGCGCCAGCGGCATGCCGAAGTCGTGGCGGTGCGGCTGCAGCACTTCCTTCAGCTTGGCCGCCGGGATGGGCGCCTGCACCAGCATGTTGAGACGCTGGCCGTAGTGGATGCGGGCGGACACGAGGTCGAACACCTTCTCGGCGGTGATGCGCAGGCCGCCGTTGAAGCGGTCTTCCGACACCTTGCCCACCACCGCCAGGAATTCGTCTTCCTTGAACACGTTCTTGTGCTGCTCGAACAGTTCCGAGTAGATGGTCACTTCCACCACGCTCGACTTGTCGTCCAGCGTGATGATCAGGATCTTGCCGCGCTGGGTCATCTGCGTGCGCACGCCAGTGATCACGCCACCGAGCATGCGCGGTTCGCGCGACGGCTCCAGGTCCGCCAGCTTGCCGCGCACGAAGCGGCGGACCTCGCCCGCGTAGGCGTCGAACATGTGACCGGACAGGTAGAAGCCCAGCGCCACCTTCTCTTCCGCCAGGCGCTCCTTCTGGGTCCACGGAGTGGCCTTCACGTACTCGGGCGGCGCCACGAGGTCGGAATCGTCGCCGCCGAAGAGACTCACCTGGTTGGCCGATGCCGCCGCCTGGTCCGCGCACTCAATCGCAAAGGCGACGGAGGCCAGCAGGATGGCGCGGTCCACGCCGAAGCAGTCCATGGCACCGGCGCGGATCAGCGATTCGATGGTGCGGCGGTTGATCTGCTTGCGGTCTACGCGCTTGCAGAAGTCGAACAGGTCCTTGAACTTGCCGCCTTCCGCGCGCGCCGCGATGATCGCCTCGATGGCGTTCTGGCCGCAGCCCTTGACGCCGCCCAGGCCATAGCGGATGTTCGACACCTGCTTGCCCGTCACGGACTTCGGTTCACCCTCCGGCACGAAGCGGAACTGCGACTCGTTGATGTCCGGCGGGAGGACCGTCAGCTTGCAGACGTCGACGCTGTCCTCGACCAGGATCTTGATCTTGTCCGTGTCTTCCATGGCCAGCGACATGTTGGCGGCCATGAACGCGGCGGTGTGGTGGACCTTGAGGTAGGCCGTGTGGTACGACAGCAGCGCATACGCGGCGGCGTGCGACTTGTTGAAGCCGTAGCCCGCGAACTTCTCCATCAGGTCGAAAATCTCGTCGGCCTTCTCGGTCGTCAGGCCGCCTTCGGCCGCGCCCTTGCGGAAGATCTCGCGGTGCTCGGCCATCTCCTCGGCCTTCTTCTTGCCCATCGCGCGGCGCAGCATGTCCGCGCCGCCGAGCGAGTAGCCGCCGATGATCTGCGCCATCTGCATCACCTGCTCCTGATAGACCATGATGCCGTAGGTCTCGGACAGGATGCCCTCGGTGCGTGGATCCGGGTAGTCGAACTTTTCACCGTGCTTGCGCTTGCAGAAGTCCGGGATCAGGTCCATCGGGCCCGGACGGTACAGCGCCACCAGCGCGATGATGTCCTCGAAGCGGTCGGGCCGCGCGTCCTTCAGCATGCCCTGCATGCCGCGCGACTCCAGCTGGAAGATCGCGACGGTCTTCGCGTCGGTGAGCAGCTTGTACGACTGCTTGTCGTTCAGCGGCAGCTTGGCAAGGTCGAAGTCCTTCTCGGCCGGATCCAGCGCCTTGATGTAGTTGACGGCGCGGTCCAGGATGGTCAGCGTGGTCAGTCCCAGGAAGTCGAACTTCACCAAGCCGACGGCTTCCACGTCGTCCTTGTCGTACTGCGAGACCACGCCCGCGTCGCCGCCCTGAGTGTACAGGGGGCAGAAGTCGGTCAGCTTGCCGGGGGCGATCAGCACGCCGCCGGCGTGCATGCCGATGTTACGGGTAATGCCCTCCACCTGCTGCGCGAGGTCGAGCAGCTGCTTGACCTCTTCCTCGTTGTCCTGGCGTTCCTTGAGCAGCGGTTCCTCTTCGATCGCTTCCGCAATCGAGACCTGCTTGCCCGGCTTGAACGGAATCAGCTTGGAGACGCCGTCGCAGAAGTTGTAGCCCATGTCCAGCACGCGGCCGACGTCGCGGATCGCGCCTTTCGCGGCCATGGTACCGAAGGTGGCGATCTGCGAGACCGCCTGGCGGCCGTACAGGTCCTTCACGTGCTGGATCACCAGTTCGCGCTTCTCCTGGCAGAAGTCGATGTCGAAGTCGGGCATCGAGACGCGCTCCGGGTTCAGGAAGCGCTCGAACAGCAGGTTGTAGCGCAGCGGGTCCAGGTCCGTGATCAGCAGGCAGTACGCGACCAGCGAGCCGGCACCGGAGCCGCGGCCCGGGCCGATCGGCACGCCGTTATCCTTGCCCCACTGGATGAACTCCGCCACGATGAGGAAGTAGCCCGGGAACTTCATCTTGTTGATGGTATCGGTCTCGAACTTCAACCGTTCCTCATAGCGCGGGCGCTGCTTCTCGCGCTCCACCGGGTCCGGGTAGAGCTGCTGCAGGCGCATCTCCAAACCCTTCATGGACTCTGAAACCAGATACTCCTCGATGGTCATGCCCGGCGGGGTCGGGAAGTTCGGCAGCTGCGGCTTGCCCAGCGTGAGCGTGACGTTGCAGCGCTTGGCGATTTCGACCGAGTTCTGCAGGGCGCCCGGCAGGTCGGCGAACAGCTCCGCCATCTCGGCCTGGGACTTGAAGCACATCTCCTCGTTGAAGCGCTTCACACGCTTGGCGTTGGCGAGCATCTCGCCTTCCGCGATACACACGCGGGCTTCGTGGGCGATGTATTCGTCCTTGGCCAGGAACTGCACCGGATGGGTCGCGACGACCGGCAGGCCAAGACGCGCGGCCAGCGCCACCGAGTGGCGCACCTGCTGCTCCTGGTTCGGCTGGCCGGCGCGCTGGATCTCGACGTAAAAGTGGCCGGGGAAAATCGTCGCCCAGCGGCGCGCGGCCGCTTCGGCCTTGGCCAGGTCGCCATTGTCGATGGCCTGGCCGATGTCGCCGAAGTGGGCGCCCGAGAGCACGATCAGGGCGTTGGCCTGGGGCTCGTCCGGGTACAGGGTCGAGGTGCTGGTGGCCAGCGCCTCCAGCCACTCGGTACGGATCTCGGCGCGGCCCTTCCATTGGTTGGTCAACCAGGCTTTGGACAGCAGTTCGCACAGCTGCAGGTAGCCGGCGCGGTTCTTCGCCAGGATCAGGAGGCGGTGCGGCTTGTCGCGGTTGTCGTCGTTGGTGATCCAGGCGTCCACGCCGACCACCGGCTTGATGCCCTTGCCGCGCGCCGCCTTGTAGAAGCGCACCATGCAGAACATGTTAGCCAGGTCGGTCACCGCGAGCGCGGGCTGCTGGTCCTTCTTGGCGGCGGCCACCAGGTCGTCGATGCGCACCAGGCCATCGACGATCGAATACTCCGAGTGGACGCGCAGGTGGACGAAACCGGGACCTGCAGGCTTGGCGGGGACTTGGGCGGCTTCCGGCGGGGCTTCCAGGACGTCGAGACTCATGGTGGTGGCGGTGCGAAATGCAGGGACAGACGATCCTCTATTCTACCCTCAGGCGCAGGCCGGGCCGGTCATTTTTTGCCCAGTTTTGCGAGTTCCGGCACGCTTGCGAATTCGATATCGGGGCTGCACCGGCGCAGTGCGTCCAGAGGTGCATAACCCCAGCCGACTGCACCAAAAGCGACACCCGCCTTGCGCGCCGCGGCGGCGTCCGTATCCTGGTCGCCGATGTAGATGGCCTGCGCGGCGGGCACGCCAGTGTGGCGCAGGACGGCGCGGATATGGCCAGCCTTGCCGAAGATCGACATGCCACATTCGTACACGCCGGGCAGCGCGGCCATGTCCGGGCCGAGGATGCGGCGCACGTTGTGCTCCGAATTCGAAGAGACGATCGCCAGCCGCACGCCGCCGTCCATCAGGGCCCGCAAAGTTGGGCCGATGCCGTCGAACAGAGGGATGTCGTCCGCGTGCTCGCGCATCAGGGCGATGAAGCTGGCGGAGGCGGTGGGCAGCTTCCAGGCCGGCATGCCGACCAGCCGCATCATCTCGCGCACACTGTGGTGGCGCAGGCTGTCCGCGCGGGCCACGTCGATGCGCTTGAACCCGTGCCGGTCCGCGATCTGGTTGAAGACGCTGAGGAAGAACGGGAAGGAATCGGCCAGCGTGCCGTCGAAGTCGAAAATGGCGAGGCGGTAGCTCATCGGGGGCTGGTCAAAGTTCCATGCTAGCCGCATTTATAGCCGCCGCCAATGTCCCGCCACCGCAGCGGTTAACTTTCAATTAAGCTCGACAATCTTGTGCAAACCGCTATCATCCGCGCGAGGCCGTCTTGGCCGGATAAGGAGAATGAGATGGGATGGACTGAGGGCTATGCCTCGGATGTCGAATACGTCGCCGGTTACTACGGCGAGCAGGGTCCGGACCTGCTCACCTTCGCCTGCCTGATGAACGGGATCGAGCCGATCGATACGAGCGCTCCCTTCAACTATTGCGAACTCGGTTTCGGCCGCGGACTGACCGTCAGCTTGCTGGCGGCAGCCAATCCGCATGCGCGCTTCTACGCCACTGACTTCAACCCGGCGCACGTGGCGGGTGCCCAGCGCCTTGCCGACCGCGCCGGGCTGGCCAACCTCACCCTATTGGAAAACAGCTTCGAGGAGCTGGCTGCGGGCGCCGTGCCGGACTTGCCCCAGTTCGATTTCGTCACCCTGCATGGCATCTACACTTGGGTGAACGCAGAGGTCCAGCAGCAGATCCTGCGTTTCCTGAACCGGTACGTGAAGCCAGGTGGGATCGTCTACGTGAGCTATAACAGCATGCCCGGCTGGGCGAGCATGGCGCCGCTCCAGCGTTTGCTCTACGAACACGCGCAGCTTCAGGTGCGCAAGGCGGACCAAAACGTGCAGTCGGGGGTCGACTTCGCGGTCTCCCTGGCACAGCATAAACGTGGCTTCTTCGCCAACAATCCAGCGCTCGAAGCACGCCTTCAGGCGGTGCAAAAGGCGTCTCCGAACTACCTTGTCCATGAATACATGCACCCGCACTGGCAGCCGGTCTACCACATGGATCTGGCGCGCCAATTGGCAGAAGCGAAGCTGGAATATGCGGGCCGGGCCGAACTAGCCCTCAACTACTACCGTCTATTCCTGCCCGACACCGCGGTCGAGCAGATCGACGCCGTCGCCGACAGCGCATTCCGCGAGACACTCAAGGATTACATGTCGCATACGCCGTTTCGCAAGGACGTCTTCGTGCGTGGGGCGCGGCGCATCGGCAAGCACGCGCTGGGGGCTTGGCTGAACCGCTTCGCCATCGCGCCTCTTACGCCTCCGGAAAAGATGACCACCGAATTCAAGACGGCGCAGGGCAAGGTCAATGGGCGCCAAGAGGTCTATCAGGCGCTGTTTGACGCCCTAGCCACCGGCCCCAAACGGCTCAGTGAGCTGGTTGGCCTGCCGCACTTCGAAAGCGCGGCAGCCGTGGTGGAGGCCGCGGCCCTATTGGCCGACACCCAGCAGGCCATGGTATTCCAGGTACGCGCGAATCCAGCTACTCAGACCGCGCAGGCCTTCAACCGCATCCTGGCACAGGAAGCGCGCTATTCCGACGAACTGCTGGGCGGCTTCGCCTCGCCGCTGACCGGCAGTGCGCTGCCCGGAGGGATGTTCGAGATGCTGGTTTTCGATGGGTTGTCTCAAGGGGTTCCCCCCGAAGGCGAGCAGCTGGGGCGCCACGTGGCCAAGGTGCTGCGCGAGAATGGCCGCGTGTTGCGCCAGGAGGGCGTGCCGGTCACCGATCCGGACAAGGCGGCAGAGTTGGTACGGGCTGGCGTCGCCCCCATCCTGGACGCCCATCTGCCGCGGTGGCGCACCCACGGCATAGTGTGATCCGCAGCACAGCCGGAGGTATAATGGAGGGTCCTGTTTCGCCCATGTGAACGATTATGCAAGCCGCAGCACCCTCCTCCGCCCCCTACGTCAATATCGCCGCTTACAAGTTCATCTCCTTCGATGACACGGAGACGAAGCGCCCGGAATTCCAGGCGATCTGCCAGAAGCTCGACCTGAAGGGCACGATCCTGCTGACGCCCGAAGGCATCAACATGTTCCTGTCCGGGACGCGCGCGAACATCGACCGCTACCTGGCCTGGCTGCGCCAGGACGAGCGCTTTGCGGACATCGAGGTGAAGGAAAGCTATTCGGCCGAGCAGTCGCACAAGCGCATGCTGGTGAAGCTGAAAAAAGAAATCATCACTATGCGCATGCCCCTCATCAAACCGGAACTGGGCCGCGCGCCCGCGGTGGATGCGCAGACCCTCAAGCGCTGGCTGGACCAGGGGCATGATGACGCCGGCAAGCCGGTGGTGATGGTCGATACCCGCAACGACTATGAAGTGGACGTGGGCACGTTCGAGAATGTGGTCGACTACCGCCTGCACAAGTTCACCGAATTCCCGGCCGTGATCGAGGCGCACAAGGCGGACTTCGAGGGCAAGACGGTGGTGACCTTCTGCACCGGCGGAATCCGCTGCGAGAAGGCGGCGATCCACATGCAGAACGTCGGCTACGACAATGTGTACCAGCTCGAAGGCGGGATCCTCAAGTACTTCGAGGACGTGGGCGGCGCGCACTACACGGGCGACTGCTTCGTGTTCGACTACCGTACCGCGCTCAATCCGCAACTGGAACCGACCGAGACGACCCAGTGCTTCGCCTGCCGCGCCGTCGTGACGCCGCGCGAGCAGCTGTCACCGGAGTTCGTGGTCGGCGTCTCCTGTCCGCACTGCGCGAAGGACAAGCAGAGCGCGGCGTAACCAGCACTGCCCCAATGAAAAGGCCGGACCTGCGCGAGCAGTCCGGCCTTTTGTCTGACTGGCCAACGAAGAATCAGATCAGGTTCGTCGCCACCGTCTTCACGTCGGTCGTATCCAGAGTGCCTGCCGCCACGCGCAGGCGCAGCACGGCCAGCAGGTAGGCGTAGCGGGCCTGGGCCAGGTCGCGCTTGACGTTGATGAGCTGCTGCTGCGCGTTGAGCAGGTCCAGGTTGATGCGCACACCGCCCTTGATGCTCTGCGTGGTGGCTGTCACCAGCAGCTGGGCCGAGCTGACTGCCTTTTCCAGCGCATTGATGTGGGTGACACTGGACTGTACCAGGTCGTGCGCCCGGCGCAGCTCCAGGGTCACGCGGCCGGTACGGGCATCGAGGTCCGCCTGCGCGCGCTCATATCCTGCCGCCGACTGGCGGGTCTGCGCGGTGATCTGGCCACCCGAGAAAATCGGGATGTTCACCTGCACGCCGATCGAGCGGTTCAAGCTGTTCTGCTGGTAGGTGTTGAGGGTCTCGGAATCATTCTTGGCGTATTGCGCCACCAGGTCCACGCGCGGCGCATGCTGGGAACGGGATCGCTGAATGTCGATGCGGGCGGCTTCCACGGACTCGCGCGCGGCCAGGACGTCCTTGTTGTTGCGCAGCGCGATGGCACGCCAGTCTTCGAAAATCTGCGGCTCCAGGGGAGCGAAGCGGAACTCCGGTTTGATCTCCTGCAGCTCGCCCGGCTCCATGCCGATGATCTCGGCCAGCGCATGCGTATTGGCCGCCAACGTGTCCTGGGCCTCGATCACCTGAGCCTCAGCCTGGTCGAGCCGAGCGGCCGTTTCCAGCATGTCGGTCTTGGTGCCCTCGCCTTTTTCGAACAGGCGCGCGTTGACCGCCGCCTGTTCCTTGTACATGTCGCGCTGGGCGATGGCCAAGGCCAGGGTGTTCTTCGCCAGCGCAGCGTCGAAGTAGGCGCTTGCCATGCGCAGCACGGCCTGGTCGGTCTGCGATCCAAGCAGGAAATCCGCCGACCGTACCTGGGCCGATGCCTCGCGGTAGCGCATGATGCCCTCCAGGTCGAGCAGCGGCTGACGCATTGACACCGAACGCCCGCGGCTGATGTACTGCGGGTGCGTCAGGCCACCGAAGGGACCGAAGGTCTGCAGGTCGGCGCGGTTCTTATTGGCGTAGTAGCTGGCGCTCACATTCGGCAGTAGCCCCGCTCGCGCTAGCGCCTTGTTCTCGCGGGTGTAGGCGTTTTCGTGGATGCTGATGCGGTAGGTGGGGTCGTTCTTCAATGCGGCCTCGTAGGCCTGCATGAAGGTCACGGCACCGGCCTGGCCGGCGGCGGCCAGGCCGGCCACCGCCAGGGCGAGACAACGAAGCGGGCGAAGAGGCGATCGCAGGCACATGGTCATTCCTCCGACATCGAGCTGTGGGCGCGGTCGAAGATCGGCTTGAGCAGGTAGCTCATCATGGTGCGCTCGCCAGTCTTGACAAACAGCTCCACCGGCATGCCGGGGCGGACTTCCAGATGATGCGACGAGATCAGGCGCGCACCTTCCGGCGTCACGCGGGCCCGCACTTTGTAGTACGGCATGCCGGAATGTTCGTCCACCGCACGGTCGGCCGAGACAGTAGTGACTTCGCCCGGAATGTGCGGGGTTTTGTTGCTGTTAAAGGCCGAGAATATCAGATCGACCTTGAGGCCTGGATGGACGCGATCCACCAGGTTGACCGGCAGCTGCCCTTCCACAATCAGCGGATCGTCCGCTGGCACCAGGTCCATCAGGCGGTAGCCCGGCGTGACCACACCGCCGCGGGTGAACACGTTGAGGCCGACCACGATGCCATCCACCGGCGCTTTGACTTCGGCATTCGCCAAATCGTACTCGAGCGCGGCCAAGCGGGCCTGGAGGGCGTCCGCTTCTTTCTCGATGTCAGTCAGCTGGGTGCGGGCATCGCGCTGGAATTCTTGCACGCGCTGGGCGCGGCGCAGGCCCATCTCCAGCACCTGGCGGTTGGCGCGGCCGATATTGCCGATCGCTTCCGACACCGCGCCGCTCAGCTGGGCGTAGGTGCGCTGGGTGTCGAGCAGGCGGTTACGGGCCACGTAGCCTTCGGCGGCCAGGTCCCGCATGCTGTCGAGCTGCTCCTTGATGATGGTCATCTGCTGCTTCATGCTGTCGCGCGACTCTTCAAGGCCGCGGGCCTGCATCTTGAGGCCGGCGATGTTCTCGTCAATGGCGCCCAGTTCGTTCTGCAGCGCCAGGCCGCGCGAGATCATCAGCTGGTTCTGCAAGGACATGGCGTCGTTCACGCGCGGATCAGTGCGGTACGCTTCGAGCGTTTTCGGGAAGGCGATGGTCTTTTTGCCTTCCAGTTCCGCATGCAGACGTGCCTCGACGGCACGGGCGGCATAGTATTGGACGAGGTTAATGTCGGCCTGCGACTTGCTCTGCACGGCGTTCATGCGGACCAGCACCTGGCCCTTCTTAACAACATCGCCGTCCTTGACCAGGATGTCGTCCACGGTGCCGCCAGTCAGGTGCTGCACCGCCTTGCGGTTGCCTTCCTTGGTCACGAAACCGTTTAGCGGAACACCCTTGTCGAGCGGAGCGAAAGCGGCCCAGAGCAGAAAGATACCGACGCCCGCGAGCACGATCAGCCAGCCGAGACGGCTGTAGCGCGAGGGGTCGGTGTGTACGGTCAGCGGCTCGACATCGTGCGACACGACTTCGGCGGGCGACTCTTTGCCAATCAGCTTCATATTCATTCCTGTTCCGCCGCAGAGCCGTTCCCGGCCGGTGCGGTCTGTTGTGCCATCTGAGTGGCTTCAGCTGCTGCAGCCTGGCGGGCGGCCTCCTGACCGTCCACACCCGAGTCCGGCTGGGTTTGGCTCTGCTGGGCCTGTTGCTGCTGGCGGGCAGCCTGCATTTGCTGCTGAGCCTGCACGTTGCGCTGCTGTAGCGCGGCGAGGACCTGCTGGGTCGGACCGTACATGTCGCCCACGCCGTCGCGCAGCACCAGCAGCTTGGTGGTGGCGGCAATCGCGCTGGTGCGGTGCGTGATCAGGACGATGGTCTTGCCGCGAGCACGCAGATCCTGGATTGCCTGCACCAGGGCCACTTCACCAACGTCGTCCAGGTTGGAGTTCGGTTCGTCCAACACGACCAAGGCAGGGTCACCGTACATGGCGCGGGCCAAGGCGATCCGCTGCCGCTGGCCACCGGAGAGACCGGCGCCGCCTTCGCCCAGCGCGGTGTCGTAACCTTGCGGCAAATGCAGGATCAGGTCATGCACGCCGGCCCGCTTGGCCGCTTGCACGACCTTCTCCGGATCGACTTCGCCGAAGCGGGCGATATTGTCGCTGACCGAACCAGCGAACAGTTCGATATCCTGCGGCAGGTAACCGATATGCGGCCCGAGTTCGGCCTTGTTCCAGGCATAGATGTCTGCACCGTCCAGGCGCACCTTGCCCGCAAAGGCCGGCCAGATACCAACCAGTAGGCGTGCCAAGGTCGACTTGCCCGAGCCGCTCGGGCCGACAATGCCGACCACGTCACCTTGGTTGATGGCGAAGGTCAGCCCCTTGATGACGGCGGTCTGCGAGCCCGGCGGGGCGGCGGTGACGCCTTCCACGGTGACCGCACCTTGCGGCTGGGGCAAGGCCATACCGGCGTCACGCTCGGGATAGGCTTGCAGCAGGCTGACCAGGCGCTCGTAGGAGCTGCGCGTGTTCGCCCAGCTTTTCCACACGGATATGATCTGCTGCACCGGCGCCAGCGCGCGACCGACCAGGATCGATGCTGCAATCATCATCCCCGGAGTGATTTTGTTGTCGAGCACCAGCAGGGCACCCATGCCCAGCACCAGCGACTGCAGTGAGGTCTGGAAGAACTTGGTACAGGCCTGGACGATGCCGGCGCGTTCGCTCGCCTCCGCCTGCAGGTGCAGAAACTTACTGTGTAGCTTGAACCAACGGCCCAGCAGGTTCGGCAGCATGCCCATCGATTCGATGACTTCGGCGTTGCGCAGGTTGTTGGTGGCCAGGTTGCCCGACATGACGGCCATCGCATTGGCGGCCTTGAGTGGTTCGTGGGTCACCTTCTCGTTGATGTAGGCCAGCAGCACCAGGATCGCCGTACCGCACAGCGCGAACAGGCCCAGCCAAGGTTCGAAGGCGAAGATGACAAGCAGGTAAACCGGGAACCAGGGAGCATCAAAGAATGCGAACAGGGCATTCCCGGTCAAGAACTGGCGCACGTTCGTCAAGTCGCTCAGGGCTTGGCCCGCATTGGATCCGGCGCGCTTGAGGTTCTGCTCGAAGGCGGCGGTGTAGACGCGCTTGTTGAGCTGCATGTCCAGCTTTGCACCCACCCGCACCAGCACGAAGCTGCGCATCATGTCGAGCGCCGACATCAGGAGGTAGGCCCCCAACATCATGAGGGTCAGCATCAGCAGGGTGATCTCGTTACGGCTAGCCAGAACGCGGTCGTACACCTGGAGCATGTAGATCGACGGGACCAGCATCAGCAGGTTGCTGACGGCACTGAAGGCACCGACGGTGGCGAACGTTTTCTTGAAGCCCGCGAGTGCGAGCTGGATTTCGTTCTTGGGCTGAGGAGTTTTTTTCATTGACGGTGATGGTCGGATAAGCGCCTGGGCGCGGGCGCGCTACAGACGAGGCTGTGGCCACGCGCCATTATCTACCAAAACCGGGCAGAAATGTGACGTACATCACATTTTTTTACAGATAGAGACGAAAAAGCCCCACGGCCAGGGCCGCAGGGCTTTTGCGAAGAGACTGGCTCCCGAGAGAGCCTGGATCCAATCTTAGACCACGAAGAAGTGGTCGCCGCCGGTGGTTTCACCCAGTTGGGTGACGCCGGTCACGCCGACCAGCTTCACAACCGCGTTGCTGTCGCCATCGAACACGAAGGTGTTACCCAGGTATTCGAAAGCCACCACTTCGCCCGCGCCGTTGGCGGCTGCATCAGCCACTGCCAGGGCAGCAGCCAGGTCAGCCGGACCTGCACCGGAGAACACCAGCACGCCCTTGGCATTGACCGAACCGGTCACGCCGCCGGCGGTGAAGTCACCAGCATCAGCCACGCCACGGGTCGCGGCGAAGAACAGAGTGTCAGCATCAGCCTGGGCAGCAGCCTTGGCAGTTGCGTCCGAACCCACTGCAGCAGCAGCAGCCTTCTCGAAGTTGGCCACGGATTCGAAGCCAGTCGAGCCAGCCGACGAAGCAGCCACGGTCACGGTGTCAACGCCCGAACCCAGCTTGATGGTGCCGGTATCGGAGACCGAAGCGGTCGAGACCGACAGACCACCGGTCGAAGCCGAAGCGTCGATCGAGGTCAGCTTGGTGCCGACGTTGTTGACGGTCAGATCCAGGTGCTGGGCGCCGGTCACGGTGATCGCGGTGGCTTTCGTCGCTGCGTCGTACACCAGGACGTTCTGCGAGTTGGTGCCGCCCGAGGTCACGGACAGGGTCGTCGCTGCGGAACCGGTCAGGTTCAGGGTGGTGACGTTGTCGGTAGCAGCGGTTTCGCCAGTCTTCGAACCTGCCTTGTTAGCATACGAAGTGTCGAACACAGCGCTCAGGGAGGTGGCGTTGGTGGCCACCACTTTTGCGCTTGCGACGTCGTCGCCAGCAGCTTCGGCACCTTGGTCAGCGTCCATGGTCACGGTCAGCGCGCCAGCGGACTTCTGGGTCAGGGTCAGGGTCGAGGCCGTGCCCATGTCGCCAGTAGCACGGAAGCCCACGTTGGCACCGATGTTGGTCAGGGTGCTGTTACCAGCCAGGATGTCCGAACCGACGAACTCGGTCACGGTGTTCTTGGTTGCCAGGATATCCACGTCCAGGGTCTTTGCCAGACCGGCCACGTCGAACAGGTCGAAGCCAGCGAAGGCGCCGATGTTCGATGCACCGACCAGGGTCAGGGCCAGAGTGTCGCTGCCTGCGCCGGCGTCGATCACGTCGTCAGCATTCACAGCCACAGCCGAGGTGAAGGTGTCGGTGCCATCGCCCAGGTTGACGGTCAGCTTGCCGGTGCCACGGGTGGTGACGGTGACGGTGTCGTCGCCTGCGCCGCCATCAACGTTAGTGGTGCCGTCGCCGGTGGTGGTCACGGTGATGCTGTCGTCGCCTGCGCCGCCGGACACAACTGCGTTGATGCCGTTGGTCTTGTTGGTGGTGGTGTGCAGGGTCAGGTCGTCGTCGCCCGAACCGCCTTTGATGGTCGAAGCGTTCACGTCGCCAGCGAAGGTGATGCTGCCGCTCGAAGCCGAGGCGTCGAAGGTGGTCACGTGCTTGGTCGAACCGCCGTTCTCAACCAGGGTCACAGCTGCGTCCACGCCGCTGTTCACGGTCACGGTCTGCTTGTCCTTGCCGATGGTCATGGTGGTGGCCAGGGCCGGCACAGCGCCGTTGCCGTTGGTGTCATCCACGGTGCCCGACAGGTTCAGGGTTTCAGCGGTCACGCCCAGGGTCGAGGTCTCGGCCACAGCGTCCAGCGCGACGTTGGCGGTGCCCGAAGCCGAAGCCACGGACAGAGCTTGTGCGGTGCCCTGGAAGGTTGCGGTGGTGGTCGAACCCAGGTTGGTGACGGCACCAGCCTTGGTCACTTGGGTGACGTTGGTTGCGCCTTCGAACTTCGAAGCGTCCACAGCCGGAGCTGCACCGGTGTTGCCGGTGTTGTCGATGATGATGTTCTCGACGTTGGACACTTTGCCAACCAGGTTGGCGTTGAACGCAGCTGCGCCTTTAACTTCGATGAACAGGGTGTCGGTACCAGCACCGCCGTCGATCGTGTCGACCGAGTTCAGGGTGGTGGTGTCAGCGCCGGTGGTGGCGTTGAACGCGAACGCGTTGATCTTGTCGTTAGCCGAGGTGCCGGTGATGGTGTCCAGACCTTGGGTCAGGTTGTAGGTCTGGCCCGGGTTAGCGCTGTTCACCAGACCCTGCAGGGTGGCGTCCACGGTTGCCTGGAAGGCGGTGGCGTCGGTGGTCGAGGTGACCTTGCCCAGCATGTCGCGTGCGGTCGCAGCGGCAGCGTTGCCCGAGTAAGCCAGCAGTTCTTCGCCGGTGTCGATGCCGGTGGTGAAGTTGGTGGCGATTGCGACCTTGGCGTTCACCAGGGCTGCATCCTTCAGGCCTTGTGCGGTGTCGTTTGCCAGCGCGCCTTGCATGATGGCGATCGCGGCGTTCTCACGCGACAGCTCGTGGTTGTCGAGCTTGTTTGCCCAGTAGATCAGGCCGTCTGCATCGCCAACGCGATTCAGAACGTTCTTGTAGATCTGGCCCACGAACGCCAGGTTGTCGGCGTTGTTGTACAGGGCTTTGGCTTCGTCGCTGTTGCTGAAGCTGGTGTTGATCAGGGTCTTGACGGCGGTGTTCTGGCCAGCCGGCGATGCCAGGGCAGTAACCAGAGCGTCGATGTCGGTCGGAGCGTGGATTGCGTCCAGCGCTTTGGAGAAGTTTTCCAGACCGCGCGGATCGGCCGGACGGCCGAAGTAGGAAATGTACAGTTCCTGTACGAGTGCGGTGTAATCAGCTGCTGCCATGATGGGTCCTTATAAGGATTGAACTACCAGGTTATTTAAGTCCGCTACCGGGCTCCACCGTTTGTCCGCTGGAGCTTGGTTGCGGAATTCGGGGTGTATCTTGCCACACCCCTGTTCAAATGTTGTGACAGCCGTCACAAGATCTGAATTTTTTGCGGCTGTCGTCAAAAAACATCAAACGCCGAGCCTGAATATTTACAATCGAGCTGATCCGTACGGTTGCAATTGCTGCATTTACCGACTGCAGAGCGCATACGGATGCTCACCAAATCTCACTTTTTGCTAGACGTAAAAAAGCCGCCCCAACGTGTGGGGCGGCGAACATTGTCGGTTTGACGAAACGATAAGTCAAGAAACCTGTGCTTTTGGCGCGCGGCACTCAGCGCGTCCACCGGGTGATACCGCTGGCCACCAGGCCACCAGGAGTCGACGCGGAACTGAAGCTGTACACCGCCTCGTTGGCGCTGGACCCGCCCAGCAGGCCATGCACCTTGCCGCCTTGCGACAGCAGCGAGCTGCCGAACACGCCGTTGCGCGCGATCTCGCCCGTGGCCGACACATTCACCTGCCCCATGTCGTTGTAGACAGTCAGCGAGGTGTCGAACGAACGCGCTCCGAAGTCCACGCTCAGCTTGGCGTCCTTGACGGATGCCGCCTGCGCCAGCTGCGTATCGCGCTGGAGGAAGGCTTCGCTCTCGGTCAGCGTGAACGATGCCTTGCCCTCCGTCGGCAGGACGAACGAAGAGCTGTTCGGGCGGCCGATCAGGTAGGCGCCGTACAGCACCGTGTTCTGCCCCGCCTCCGCCTTGATCTTGGCGATCTCTTCCGGCGTGGTGGCCAAGCCGGCGAACGACTTCCAGCGCCCCCAAATAATCTCCGGCGGCCCCTTCGGCACCTCCACCGGCGGCGGAGGCGGCGGCGTGATCGGATCCGGCTCCGGCTCGACCACCACCACCGGCGGCGGCGTGATCGGGTCGGTCGGCGGCTTCGGCGGCAGCTGCTGGTTCAGCACCTGCCCCGTGCTCTTGGCCACATCCAGGCTTACATCGCCCATGGTGCCCTTGGTCAACGGGGTCGGCGCAACCTTGCCGACCGGCTCGTCCGGCCGCGCCGGCACGTTCAGCTCCGGCGCCACCGCGGCACCCTGCAGCAGCTGCGGCACGTTCTGGCCGCGCTGCACCTGCAGCATCACGTCTGGCCGCCCGGCAAACAGTTCGCGCGACGCGGCGCCTTCGCACGGCCCGCCGCCTTCCGGCCCGCAAGCGCCCGCAAAGCCGCTGACGACCACGCCGCCCGACACCACCGACACCCACGAGCTCTGCTCATTGGTGTAGACGATGAAGTCGGTGCCGCGCACGCCAATGGCCGCGACCGGGGTGTTGAAACGGAAATTCTGGCGCGCCTGCTTGACCGCGGTGCCCGAGATCGACCGCGCCACGCCCGACAGCAGCTCCAGCTTGACGCGGGTCTGGGACGGATCGGCCTTGTCCACGTGGTAGGCCACGACCTTGGCGCGCGAATTCGGGCGCAGGATCAGGAAGCCGTTGTCCACGGTCTTCATATAGATATAGCCGTCCGCACCGGTGCTCAGCTCGTCGCCTTCCTGCACCGCCGCCTCCAGGGCAGCCGGGCGCGTTGCGACCTGGGCCTTGCCGGCCACGAACACGACCCGGCCCGCCTCTTCGGCGGACGCCGCGGCCGCGAGGGCAAACAGGCTGAACAATAGTATGAGCTTGCGCATGGTGGTTTTCTCCTAGCGTGCATTGTGCGCGCCTGATCCCTACGGTGCTGTGACCGCCGTCACATTGTACAGTGCGCCCGTGTGGAACTTTTCAGCAATTTCGTCACCACATGTAACGGACTCGTCCAGACTGGTCCGACGGTGGTTCTGCCCGGCACAAACCGGTATACTGCGCCATTTCCACCGTATCGAGAGGCTTAGTGGACCGCCGTCCACGCACCCGATGAAGCTGCCGGCTACCTTCCGCGACCTGCGCGGCCCCGTCGTCCTGGCGCGGCTGGCCATCTGCAGCGCGGCCGTGCTGCTGGCGGCCTGGGCCGAACTGGGCGGCCTCGCCCGTCCCGCCGACGAGTGGCTGCGCGACGCCTTCATCCGCCTGCACGCCTCCCCCGCTCCCGAAACCCGCATCTTGATGGTCGATATCGACGAAGCCACCCTGGGCCGGCACCCCTGGCCCTGGCCGCGTGCGCGCATGGCGGACCTGATCGAGAACACGCTCCAGGCCGGCGCGCGCGGGGTGGCGCTCGACATCACCTTCAAGGAACCGGCCGACCCCGAGGGCGACGCCCGCCTGGCCGCGCTGGCCGGACACGCCCCGCTGGTGCTGGCCCAGCTGCTGGACTTTGCGCCCGGGCCCGATCCATTGCGCGGCGGCGTGCTGGTGGGCGGCGAGCCGGCGCCCGCGGGCAACGGCAAGCCGGCCTCCGGCTTCCTGGCCAACCACGCCGGGCTGGCCCACGCCCAGTACGCGGGCAACATTACCATCGAGCCGGACCGCGACGGCATCCTGCGCCGCGTGCCCATGTACAGCTGGTTCCAGGGCCGCCGCTACCCGACCTTGACCCTGGCCCTGCTCGGCTGCTGCGCCGGGCCGGTGCCCGAGGTCCCCAACGTGATGCGGGTGCCGCTGGCGCGCACGCCCGAAGCCTACGCCAACGTCTCGGCCGGCGATGTCCTGGACGGCCGCCTGAGCCAGGCCCAGGCCGCTGGCAAGCTGGTCCTGATCGGCTCCAGCGCCCTGTCCATCGGCGACAAGGTCGCCAGCCCGCTGGGCTCCTACACCCCGGGCCTGCTGATTCACGCCGAACTGCTGTCCGGCCTGCTGGACCTGCAGGCCGGGACCGCCCCCACGCCCTGGCCCGGCCGCACGCTGGGGATGCTGTTCGGCCTCGGCCTGGCCGGCCTCGCCTTCCTGAGCCTGCCGCGTTTCTCGGCCGTCACCAATGTCTTGCTGCTGGCCGGCGCCGCCGCCCTGTGGCTCGGCGTGGCCTATGCGGCCGCGCCGCACGACCCGACGTTCTCGACCGCCGGCCCGCTGCTGGCCGCCCTGTTCCTGCTGGGCGTGGCCGTGCCCTTCCACTGGCAGCTGGCCCAGCGCAAGTCGCGCCAGCTGCTGGGCACGCTGCGCCAGTACGTGGCCACCTCGGTGGTCGACGAGCTGCTGCGCCGCGACCTGAAGGATCCGCTGGCCCCGCGCCAGCTGGAAGTCACCACCCTGATCGCCGACCTCGAGGGCTACACGACCCACGTCGAAGCCCTCCCCGTGGAAGAGGCCGCGCGCCTGACCACCGGCTTCCTCGACTGCCTGACCCGCCCGGTACTGGACAAGCACGGCACCCTGGACAAGTACACCGGCGACGGCCTGGTTGCCTTCTGGGGCGCCCCGCTGCCGCAGGACGAGCACGCCGACCTGGCCCTGGACGCCGCCCTCGCCATCCTGGAGGAGGTCCAACGCTTCTCCGCCGCCCGCGAGCGCGACGGCAAATCGCGCCTGCGCGTGCGCATCGGCATCGAAAGCGGCACCGCCATGGCAGGCGACTACGGCAGCAGCCTGCGCAGCATCTACACTGCCGTCGGCGACAGCGTGAACACCGCCGCCCGCCTGGAGCAAGCCGCGCGCGACTACCCGTACGACGTCATCATCGGCCAGGGCACCGTGGCGCGCGCCAGGCGCCACCGCTTCCTGACGCTGGGCGAGCGCATGCTGCGCGGCAAAGAAAAACCGGTCACGGTCTACACCTTCGACCTCCCGGCGCGGGAGGCGGCCTGATGATCTGGATGCACCGGCTGCGTGCCGGATTCGCCGCCCTGCTGCTGGCCTGCGCCCTGCCCGCGCTGGCCAACGAGACGGCGCCGCCGGAAAAGGAACAGGAGCTGTACCTGAAGGCCGTCCAGCTGATGGGCGAAGGCAAGCTGGAAGAGGCCCGCGCGGCGCTGGAGCACCTGATCGAGCTGGAACCCCAGCACGCGGGCGCCTGGCTGGACCTGGCCATCAGCCAATGCTCGCTGGGACACGCGGTGGAAGCCGAGCGCCTGTTCCGCGAGATCGAAGTGCGCTTCGCCCCCTCGGTCGGCATCCTGGAAGTCATCAATACCAACCGCCAGACCGGCTGCCGCGGGTGGCAGCCGCGCAGCTTCTGGGGCGCGGTGCTCACGCGTGGCTTCGATGACAACGTCAACCAGGGCGCCAGCAACCCGGTGTTCGTGATCGGCAGCGGGTCCAATCAGGTCGAGCAGACCCTCTCGCCAGACTATCTGCCGCAAAGCGACGGCTATGCCCAGCTGGCACTCGACTTTACGCGCGAGCTGAGCCAGAAGGGCACGCTGGCCTTTGCCCAGGTGCGGGCCCGCCGCTACGACTCGCTGCGCGCACAGGACACCGCCGCCGTGCTGGCGGGCGTGCTGCGTCCGTTCACCATCGGCAACTGGGGCGCGCGGGCCAGCGGCAGCGTCAGCGCCGTCACGCTGGGTGGCAAGATGTACCAGAGCCAGGCGCTGGTGCAGGGTCAGCTGGCGCCGCCGTTCAAGCTGCCGGGCCAGTTCGACTTTGCGCTGTCGGGTGCGCTGGGCCACGTGCAGTACGTCAGCCGGCATGCCTTCGACGCCGACAATGGCGAGGCGGGCGTCATGCTGCAGCGGCGTGGCGAGGGCCAGCAGCTGCAGCTGGGCCTGGGGCGGATGGCGGACCGTGGTGCCACCGCGCGTCTCGGCGGCAACCGGCATGGCTGGTACGGCTCGGCCCTGTACCAGTGGCGTATCAATGAACATTTCAGTAGCGAACTGGGCTGGAGCAGGCAGGACTGGCATGGCCAGACCGTCTATTCCGAAGGACTGATCGATGTGGTGCGGCACCAAAGCACGCGCCAGTGGCGCCTGGGCGGCAGCTGGCAGATCAACAAGCACAACAGCCTGCAGTTTGAGTGGCGGGACATCCACAACCGCGAGAACATCTCGCTGTTTCAATATAATGGCCATGCTGTTCAGCTGAATTGGCGCTGGGACGGACCGTGAGGCGTCAAAATTTAAAACATGGTCACGCCGTCCAGCGGTCGGTGCGCCGGGACGGGCCCTGATGCGCTGGGAAGTGATCCTGCTGCTGGCCAGCGCCCTCGGCATCGCCATCGGCTGCCTGACGCCGGTCGGCAAGCTGCCGATCCTGCCGCATGACAAGCTGCTGCACTTCGGCTGCTTCGGATTTGCCGCCTGGCTGGCCGGACGCCTGGTGGACGGCCTCTGGCCCACCGTGGCCGTACTGGCCGCCGTGCTGGCCGCCAGCTGGGGTATCGAGCTCTTGCAGAAACTGGTGCCCGGACGCACCTTCTGCTGGCGGGACATGGCCGCCAACGCAGCTGGCATCGCCGCTGCGGGTGTGGCCCTCGCCGCTCCGCACATTGGATAATCGAAACACATGACGGACGAGAACCGACAACCCGAGGCCCTGCCCGCCGACTCCGGCACGGCCGCGCCGACCCCGCAACAGGTCGAGGTCCAGGTCCACCTGCGCAAGATCCCCCTGCTCGCCAACCTGAGCGAGGAGGAGATGAAGCTGGTGAAGGGCGAACTGCGCTTCCGCGAGTACGCGCGGCGCGACATCGTCCTGCAAAAAGGGGGCACCGGCGACGCCCTGCTGTTCTGCATCACCGGCAGCCTGCAGGTCATCGACATCACCGAAGACGGCCGCGCCATCGGCCTGCGCATCCTGCAGCCGGGCGACTTCTTCGGCGAAATCGCCGTCATCACCGGCTCGATCCGCTCGGCCTCGGTGGTCGCGCTCACGCCCTGCCTGGTGGCCCTGCTGCCGCGCGCCACCGCCCTGCACCTGTTTTCGCACTCGCCGTCGGTGGCTAATCAGATGCTCAAGTTCCTGGCCGAGAAGGTGCAGCGCGACTCCCAATTCCGCGCCCTGCTCAGCATCCATAACACCGCCAAGCGCATCGTCAGCTACATCGACCTGATGAAGAAGGAAAAGGAAGGCGAAGGCGCGGTGGTGGAGAACCTGCCGACCCACCAGGACATTGCCAACATGATCAACACCAGCCGCGAAACGGTCACCCGCACGCTGCTGATGCTGGCCCAGCAAGGGATCATCAAGAAGGGCACCCATCAGCTCATCATCATCAAGCCCGATGAGCTGAAGAAACTGGCGCAGAGTTGACCGGGCGGCAACAGTGCGCGTGCTATAATCCGGACCGCTTTTTTTCGCCGGCGCACCGCGCCCCTGCCATGATCCGATTCGCGCCCTGCCCCCGCGCCCGACAATGAGAATGCCGCTCATGCTGGCTGCCATCTGGCAGTACCGCGGCTTCATCTCCGGCAGCGTGCAGCGCGAATTCCAGACCCGCTACCGCAACTCGCTGCTCGGTGCCCTGTGGACCGTGCTCAATCCCCTCGCCATGATCCTGGTGTACACGCTGGTGTTCTCCAGCGTGATGGGCAACCGACTGGCCGGGCACGCGAGCGGCTTCGCCTACAGCATCTACCTGTGCGCGGGCATCTTCACCTGGGCGCTGTTCGCCGAGATCACCACGCGCTCCACCAACGTCTTCATCGAACACGCGAACCTGATCAAGAAGCTCAGTTTTCCCCGCATTTGCCTGCCCGTGGTGGTGGTGCTCAATGCGCTGGTCAACTTCGGGATCATCTTCGGCCTGTTCATCGCCTTCCTCGCCGTCAGCGGCAACCTGCCTGGCTGGCCGCTGGCCGCGCTGGTGCCGCTGCTGCTGGTGGAAGTGCTGTTTGCCATCGGCCTGGGCATGGTGCTCGGGGTGCTCAACGTGTTCTTTCGCGACGTGGGACAGGCCTTCACTATCGTGCTGCAGTTCTGGTTCTGGTTCACGCCCGTGGTCTACGTAGCCACCGCGCTGCCGGTGGAAGTGCGCGGCCTGCTGTCCTGGAACCCGCTGTACGGCGTGATCGCCGGCTTCCAGCGCGTGCTGGTGGATGGCGCCTGGCCTGAGTGGTCCGGCCTCCTGCCAGCGGCGATTCTCGGCGTGCTGCTGTGCGCCCTCGGCATGCGCCTGTTCCGTGGGCGCGTCGGCGAAATGGTGGACGAACTCTGATGGGCAGCGTGCGCGTACAGGGCCTGGGCAAGGCCTACAAACAGTACCCCACGCGCTGGGCGCGGCTGGCCGAATGGCTGGTGCCCGGCAAGGTGCCGCGCCATTCGCTCAAATGGATCGTGCGCGATATCGACCTCTCGCTGGCGCCCGGCGAAGCGGTCGGCATCATCGGCGTCAACGGCGCGGGCAAGAGCACTTTGCTCAAACTGATCACCGGGACCACCCAGCCAACCGAAGGCCACGTGGAGGTGCACGGCCGCCTGGCCGCGCTGCTGGAACTGGGCATGGGCTTCCACCCCGACTTCACCGGGCGCCAGAACGTCTTCATGGCGGGCCAGCTGATTGGCATGTCGGTGGAGGAGCTGCGCGCGGCGATGCCGGACATCGAAGCCTTTGCCGAAATCGGCGACTACATCGACCAGCCGGTGCGCGTGTACTCGTCCGGTATGCAGGTGCGGCTCGCGTTCGCGGTGGCGACCGCGCGCCGGCCGGACGTGCTGATCGTGGACGAAGCTCTGTCCGTGGGCGACGCCTACTTCCAGCACAAGAGCTTCGAGCGTGTGCGCCAGTTCCGCAGCCAGGGCACCACCCTCATGATCGTGAGCCACGACCGCGCGGCGATGATGGCGATCTGCGACCGCGTGGTCCTGCTGAACAACGGCCGCGTCGAGGTCCAGGGCCCACCCGAGCAGGTGATGGACTACTACAACGCGCTGATCGCGGAGCGCGAAGGCAGCAGCATCGTGCAGAGCGAGGCCAATGGGCGCATCCAGACCAGCTCCGGCACCGGCGAAGCGACGGTCAGCAAGGTGTGGCTGGAAAATGCGCAAGGCGAGCCGGTGGAAGCCGTCAATGTGGGCGAGCCGGTGACGCTGTGCGTGCGCGCGCAGGTGCTCAAGCCGGTGGCACGGCTGGTGCTGGGCTACATGATCAAGGACCGCCTCGGCCAGCCCATGTACGGCACCAACACCCACCACATGGACCAGGTGCTGAGCGACGTGCCGGCGGGCGAGGAGATCGAATTCCGCTTCGCCTTCCCGCTCAACCTGGGTCCCGGCAGCTATTCCGTGACCACGGCGCTGACCAGCACCGAGACCCACCTGACCGACAATTATGAATGGCGCGACCTGGCCCACGTGTTCGTGGTGGTGAACCTGAACCGGCGCCAGTTCGTGGGCTCCAGCTGGATCGAGCCGACCGTGGAGATCATCCGATGAGCGACAATTTCTACCGCGCGTTCGAGGACCGCTACCGCGGCTCGCGCGAGGTGATCATGGAGCGGCTGCGCGCCTATCTCCCCTTCCTGGAGCCGCTGGTGGCCGCGTACCCGCAAGGGCGTGCGCTGGACCTCGGGTGCGGGCGCGGCGAGTGGCTGGAGCTGACCTCCTCGCTCGGCTTCGATGCACACGGCGTGGATCTGGACGATGGCATGCTGGCCGCGTGCAGCGCGCGCGGGCTGCAGGCGGAGCGCGGGGATGCGCTGTCCGCCTTGCGGGCGGCGGCGGATGGGTCGCTGGCCCTGGTCTCGGCCTTTCACCTGGTCGAGCATATCCCGTTTGACGATGTGCGCACGCTCATTGCGGAGGCGCGCCGTGCGCTGGTGCCGGGCGGGCTGCTGGTGCTGGAGACGCCGAATCCGGAGAACCTGGTGGTGGGCGCCAGCACCTTCTACAGCGACCCGTCGCACCTGCGGCCGGTGCCGTTGGAACTGCTGTCGTTTGCGGTGGAGTACGAGGGCTTCCCACGCCGCAGCTTGATGCGCTTGCAGGAAGATCCGGCCTTGCGCGGGCGGGCGGATGTCACCGTGGCCGATGTGCTGCGCGGGGCGAGCCCGGACTACAGCGTGGTGGGGCAGAAGGATGGTCCTGCGGAGCTGCTGGCTGGATTTGACGAGGCTTTCGGGCGCCACTACGGCATTGCGATGCACGACCTGGCCTCGCGGCAGGAGGCCACGCAGGCGCGCCACCTGGAGCAGACGCATGCGCGCATCGCGCAAGTGGACGCGCGCTTCCCGTCCGTGCTGGACGAGCTGGAACACCAGCGCCAGCACATCGCCGAGCTACGGCAGGCAAACCATGAACTGGACAAGGCGATTCACTGGCTCGATGGCCGCTTGGCGGCCTCCGACGCGCGCGCCGATGCGATGGCGCAGCGGGTGATCGATCTGCTGGAGAGCACATCGTGGAAAGTGACAGAGCCATTGCGCGCGGCGGCGGATCGCTGGTACCGCTTGCGTGCTGCCGTACGTGAGGGCCGCGTGGGTGCCGCCGTGAAGCGCCGCGTGCTGCGCGTGGTCGTCGCAGGCGGTCGGGTCGTGTTGCGCAATCCGGCCGCCAAGCGCATCGCCCGCCGCGTGCTGCGCGCGTTCCCCTCGGTCGAAGAAAAACTGCGCCGCGCCATGTTCCAGGCGCCCGTCGTCACGATGCCCTCCGCCGCGCCGCCCAGTGACATCTCGCCACGCACGTCGCGCATGATTGCCGCCCTCCGCGCCGCCCAGCAGGAACAGCAGAGCGCAGGCAGGCCTCCACGCGTCGCCGAGCAGGAGCAACCTAAAGCATGAAACTCGCCATCGACTTGCAGGGCGCCCAGCTGGCTGGCGCCGACGATGTCCGCACCTTGGCCCTGGCCATCGCCGCAGCCGCGGACACGCACGAAGTCCAGCTTCTTCTGAACGCAGCCCTTCCAGGCCTCGCTGACCTGCGTACCGCGGCCCTGCGCGTCGCTCCGAACGCCCGCGTCCAGGTCCTCGACTACATCGCGCCACCCGCAGACGCATTGTCGTGGCAGGCGCGCGCCAACGAGCGTGTGCGCGACTTCGTGCTCGCGACGATCGCGCCGGACGCGATCATCGCCACCGGCCTCGATGCACCGCCGAACAGCGCCACTGTCCGCACCTCGTCCGCCTGGTACGACCGCACCTTCGCCCTGCTGGCCGCCGCGTCAACGCACGCTGCGCCCGGCGCCGCCGCCCACCTGCTGGCCCGTACCCAAAGCACTGCCACCGGCCAAGTCATCGCCGCCGCGGCGACGCCGACCGACAGCACCAGCACAAGCACCGCCGGGCCCTCGCCGGCATTGGAAACCGCCCCCGCGAGCGCTCCCGCAGCGCACACCCTGGCCGACCGCTGGCAGCTTCCATCGAACGCCGTGACCACGCTGTCCTCCGACGACGCCCAAGCCGCCGGCACCGCCCTGGAAGCCATCGCCGCCTGGCACGCCACGCACCCGCAAGCCGCCGCGCCCCGCGCCCGCCGCAAGCTCGCGCTGGTCTCCCCTTTGCCACCCGAGCGCACCGGCATCGCCGACTACATGGCCCAATGCCTGCCCGCGCTGATGGAATGGTTCGACATCGACCTCATACTCAAGCAGAGCAAAGTCGACCTCCCCGAAGAGTGCAAGGACCTCCCCCAGCGTGACGTCGACTGGTTCGACGCCCACGCCCACGAGTACGACCAGGTCCTCTACCAGTTCGGCAACAGCCCCTTCCACTCCCACATGTTCGGCCTCCTGCAGCGGCACCCGGGCGTGGTGGTGCTGCACGACTTCTTCCTGTCCAGCGTCCTGGCGTACGAGCAGATGACGCAGGCGATGCCGCACGTGTGGACCGACGCCCTGTTCCACTCGCACGGCTACGCCGCCGTGCGCGCCGCCCTGCAACCCGGCGGCACGGAAGCCGCCACCGCGGCCTACCCCTGCAACCTCGACGTGCTGCAAGGCGCGACGGCCGTCATCGTCCACTCCGAGCACGCCCGCTCCATGGCCAGCGAATGGTACGGCCCGGGCGCAGACCGCAACTGGCACATGGTCCCGCTGCCGCGCTCCACGCCGCCCGCGCTGGACCGCGCCGCCGCCCGCGCCGCCCTCGGCATCTCCGCCGATGCCTTCGTGATCTGCACCTTCGGCTTCGTCGACCGCCGCAAGCAAAGCCACCGCCTGCTGGACGCTTTCCTTGCCTCCCCGCTGGCACAGGATCCGCGCTGCGAGCTGGTGTTCGTCGGCTCCAACCACGCCGATACCTTCGGCAACCGAATGGTAGAGACGATCCGTAACGCAGGCCTCGGCCAGCGCATCCGCATCGCCGGCTGGACGGACGAACCGGTCTACCAGCAGTACCTGCAAGCCGCGGATGTCGGCGTGCAGCTGCGCAGCCAGTCGCGCGGCGAGACTTCGGCCGCGGTCCTGGACTGCATGAACTACGGCTTGCCGACCATCGTCAACGCCAGCGGCTCCATGGCCGCGCTGCCGAATGACGCCGTGGTCAAACTCGCCGAAGAATTCGAGACTTCCGACCTGTCGGATGCGCTGACGGCCCTGTACCGCGACGCCGAGCGCCGCGCGACGCTGTCGCAGAACGCGCTGGCCGTCATCGCCCGCGAACACCGCCCCGAACACGCCGCGCGCACCTACGCCCAGGTGCTGGACGAAACGCTGGCCGTGCAGGATCAGACCCTGCCCGCCCTGCTGCGCGACCTCGCCGCCATCGTCCCGCAGGACGACGACTCCGTGCGCGCCGCCGGCGCCCTGCTCGCCACGACCGGCGCACCGCTACCCCGCCCCCGTCAATTGCTGGTGGACGTGACCAATATCGTACGCCATGACCTGGGCACCGGCATCGAACGCGTGGTCCGCATGCAACTGCTGGAACTGCTCGCGCAGAGGGCCACCGGCCTGCGCGTCGAAGCCGTGTACCTCTCGAGTACGGGCGGCCGCTGGCACAACCGCTACGCGCCGCAGTACTGCTGCCGCATCCTCGGCATGGAGCAGGTGGTGGGCGTCGACGCCCCGGTGGACCTGCTCCCCGGCGACATCCTCTACGCACCCGACTATGAACCTGCCGCCACGGTCGAAGCCGCGCGCGCAGGCGTATACGCGAACCTGCGCGCGCGCGGTGTGCAGACCGCCTTCCTGATCCACGACCTGCTGCCCGTCCTGCGCCCCGAGTTCTTCCCGCCTGGCGCCGACGCGCGCCACGCCACATGGCTGGACACCATCCACGCCAACGCGGACCGGCTGGTGTGCATCTCGGACGCCGTGCGGCAGGAAGCGCAGGCATGGTTCAAGGACCGTCCCAACTCTGGCGACAACGCACCAGCTTATGCCGTCGTCCACCACGGCGCAGACCTGGGCCAAGCGCCTGCCCCCACGGTCGCGGGCCAGGCCGATGCCGAGCTGCTGGCCCGCATGGGCAAAGCCCCGTGCTTCCTCATGGTCGGCACGATCGAGCCACGCAAAGGGCATTTGCAGGCGCTGGACGCCTTCGAGCAGCTCTGGCGCGAGGGCGTGAACGCGCACCTCGTGATCGTCGGCCGCGAGGGCTGGCGCGGCCTGCCGGACGACGAGCGCCGTACGATCCCGCGCATCATGTCACGCCTGCGCGAGCACCACGAACTGGACAAGCGCCTGTTCTGGCTCGATGGCGTGAGCGACGCCGTGCTGGAGCAGGTCTACCGCCAGAGCACCTGCCTGCTCGCCCCGAGCGAAGGCGAAGGCTTCGGCCTCCCCCTGATCGAAGCCGCCCACCACGGGCTGCCCGTGCTGGCACGTGGCATCCCCGTCTTCCGCGAAGTTGGCGGCACTGCCGCCGCCTACTTCGAAGGCGACACCGGCGCCGACCTGGCTCATGCTATCCGCACCTGGCTCGACGACTTCCACGCCGCCCGCCACCCGAAGCCCGAGGCCATGGGCTCCATCACCTGGCGCGAGAACGCCCAGCGCCTGCTGGCCGCGCTAACCGGCCACTGACGCGGCACCTCAGCGCAGCTTGTCTGCTGCCCAGCGGGCGAATTCCTCGCCGACGAGGAGGTCGCCGCGGTAGCTGAGGTGGTGGGTGTCGCGGTAGATCACGATGTCGTCCTGCTTGACGTGGCATTTGCGGTCGTCGCAGAAGGCGGCCGAGGGGTCGAACACCAGCACGGACGGGAACTCCTTCAACACAGACATCACATCGGCGTTCGCCGCCAGCTGCGCGGCGTAGGCGGAACGCGGGATGGCGCAGTCGACGCGGGTCTTGGAGGTGGGCACGGCGCCGCGGCCGATGCAGGTGCGCGGTTCCCATTCCAGCTTGGGCGTATCGGCCACGTAGATCACACGCTTACCCTTCGCGGTGAACTGGCGCAGCGTTTCGCGCAGCGCCGGCAGCAGACGCGCCTTCTCGTCCGCGCCCTGGTGCAGGGACAGGGCGGTCGACAGGATCACGGTCTTGATCGACGGCGTATTCAGCGCCAGTTCCAGCATGCCCGGAGTCGCCAGCTGGTACTCGTCTCCGGTACCGGGCAGCCCGATGAACGGCACCCGCGTACCGAACTTGACGAGGTTCTCGCCGCGGGAGTGCCAATACTTCATCTGGCCCGCAACGATGTGATACGCGTGACTGTCGCCGATCAGCGCCACGGTCGGCTCGCGCTTCACGTCGTCCATCAGACAGTAGCGGTAAAAAGAATCGAACCCGAAGCGCGCCTTGCAAGCCTTCGCATTCTCGACGTCTTCCACCAGCACCAGGTCCTTCTGCTGCAAGGCCGTATCGACCACTGCGGAACGCTGCGGCAGGCCGTCGGACTGGTAGATGAATGCACCCAGACCACCGAGCGCACATACGGCAGCCACCAGCCCGCCCACGCGCACGCGGCGGCGTGACGACGAATAGCGCAGCGGGCGCTCGACAAAGCGCCACGTCGCCCAAGCCAGCATCACCGAAGCGCCCAGCAGCACCAGCTTGAGCGGCCGCTCTGGAATGTCGCCCTCCACGATGCGCGCATAGGACAGCAGCGGCCAATGCCACAGGTAGAGCGGATAGCTGATCAAGCCAATGCCGACCATCAGGCGGTTCGACAGCAGCACGCGGTTCACCCACGCCAGTGGCCCCGCGATGATCAGCAACGCCGCGCCCAGCACCGGAAGCAGGGCCCAGTTGCCGGGGAAGGACTGCTCGCGCCGAACCAGCAGCAGCGCCAGGGCAAGTAACGCGAAGCCTGTCCACGCCAGCCGATTGCGCGAACCCGCGCTACTGAAGCCCGCCCGCGCCACCACGCGCCCTTCGCGCATCACGCCACCGAACAGGCTTACGCGGTACACGCCGAACCACGCAATCGCCCCGCCCACCAGCAGCTCCCACACCCGGCTCGCCGGCGAATAGAACGTCGCGGTCGGCCACCGATGCACGCCGCCAATATTGACCAGGAAGGACACCGCCAGCACCGCCAGAATGGTCTTGAGCAGCGACACGCGCAGGCGAGCCGCCACCAGCAGTACCAGCGGCCACACGATGTAGAACTGCTCCTCGATCGCCAGCGACCACAGATGCAGCAGCGGCTTGGTCTCGGCCGACGTATCGAAATACCCGACTTCGTTCCACAGGAAGACGTTGGAGATGTACCCCGCCCCGCCCAGTACATGCTTGCCCAGCTGCTTGTACTCGTCCGCGAACAGCCCGAACCAGCCGAAGGCCAGCGTGGCCGCCAGCACCAGTCCCAGCGCGGGGAAGATGCGCAGCACGCGGCGTGCGTAGAAGTCGGCGAAGTCCAGCGTCCCACGCCGCAGGTTGGCCAGCAGGATGGTGCCGATCAAATACCCGGAGATGACGAAGAAAATATCCACGCCGACGAAGCCGCCCGGCAGCTTGCCCGGGAAGGCGTGGAACAGCACCACGGACAGCACGGCGACGGCACGCAGGCCATCGATGTCGGGGCGGTAGGACGGGTGAACGGGAACGGCAGGCGCGCGCGTGGCCGGCGCCGCCTGCTGCGGATTCTCTAGCTTCATGGACGGACTACTTGGTCTTGTTATGGACGTGTTATCCCGTCATTGTAAGCCCGCCATGCCGCCGCAGGACGAAAAAAAAGGCCGGGTCACCCCGGCCTTCATCGATGCAGCGAGCCTTAAGCCTTGGGCAACCCGCCCAGCAGTGCGGCGACCGGGCGCTTGCCCGCCTTGATGGCGCTGCGCGGTGCGACCGTTTGCTCGGCCTTCGGCTCCGCAGGCTGCGTCGGCTCGTACGGCTTGAGGAACCACGGATCCACCTTCTCGCGGCGCAGTGGGGCCGGACGGCGCTCGCCACGGTCCGAACGCTCGCTGCGGTCGGGGCGCTCACTCCGTTCGGGGCGTTCGCCACGGTCAAAGCCACCGCTGCGATCCGCACGCACTTCGTCCGAACGCCCGCGGCGGCGCTCACCACGGTCCGACGCATCGCGCGAACGGCGCGGCGGCTCGAAGCCTTCCAGCTGCCCGCGCGTGATCGTCTGCTTGATCAGCTTTTCGATATCCACCAGCAGGCGCTCGTCGGAATCGGTGTAGATCGACATCGCATCGCCCGACGCGCCCGCGCGGCCGGTGCGGCCGATACGGTGCACATAGTCTTCCGCGTTGTACGGCAGGTCGTAGTTGATCACGCACGGCAGGTCCGAGATATCCAGGCCGCGCGCGGCCACGTCGGTAGCCACCAGCACTTCGATCTCGCCCTTCTTGAAGGCGTCCAGCGCCGCCATGCGTTCCTGCTGCGTACGGTCACCGTGGATGGCCAGGGCCTTGATGCCGTCCTGCTCCAGCGAGCGGGCCAGGCGCGAGGCACCAATCTTGGTGTTCGAGAAGACGATCACCTGCTTCAGCTCGTGCTTGCGGATCAGGTGCGCGACCACATCGCGCTTGTCCTCTTCGCCGACCTTGTAGACCACCTGGGTCACGCGGTCCGCAGTCGCATTCGAGCGAGCCACCTCGATGGTCACCGGATCGGTCAGGAAGCTGTTGGCCAGCTTCTTGATCTCGCCCGAGAAGGTGGCCGAGAACATCAGGTTCTGGCGCTTTTTCGGCAGCAGGTTGATGATGCGCTGCAGGTCGGGCAGGAAGCCCATGTCCAGCATGCGGTCCGCCTCGTCCATCACCAGCATCTGCACCTGGCCCAGGTTCACGTTCTTCTGCTCGACGTGGTCCAGCAGGCGGCCCGGCGTGGCGATCACGATTTCCACGCCGCGGCGCAGGGCCTCGGTCTGCGGTTTCATGTCCATGCCGCCGAAGACGACGCAGCTGCGCAGCGGCGTGTGGCGCGAGTAGGCAGCCACGTTCTCGGCCACCTGCACCGCCAGTTCGCGGGTCGGGGTCAGGATCAGGCCCCGCACCGGATGGCGCGCGGGGCTCATGCTGGTGCTGGCGTGGGCCAGCAGCTGCTGGATCATCGGCAGCGAAAAGCCGGCGGTCTTGCCGGTGCCGGTTTGAGCGGCCCCCATGACATCGCGCCCCTGGAGCACGACGGGGATGGCCTGCGCCTGGATCGGCGTGGGGATGGTGTAGCCCTGGTCGCTCAGCGCGCGCTGGATCTCGGGCGCGAGGCCGAAATCGGAAAAGCGCGGCGTCGCCGGAGCGGTATCGGGAGTGTTCGTATCTGACATTTGAGCCGCCTCCCTCACTGGAGGCACGTATTCATGACATGGGAAAGCCCTACAGCATACCTCAAATCGCCCTGACCGTACACGCGCCCGCCTGCCCCGGCCCATCCGGCTCAGCCTTATGGTTTATACTCTTGCATTTAACAAGCCTGCAACATCGCTGTTGTGCAGCGCCAGTCTCATGCATATTTCCATTCGCGAATCCGCCGAAGCCGCCGGGGCTGCTGACACCGTCGGCGCCATGCCGCCCACAGGCACCGGGGTCGCGGTCATCATTCCCAGCTACAAGGTGACCCGCCACATCCTGGGCGTGATCGCGGCCATCGGGCCGGACGTCGAGCGCATCTACGTGGTGGACGACCGTTGCCCGGACCAATCCGGCGCCTTCGTGCGCGCCGAGTGCCGGGATCCGCGCGTGACCGTGCTGGACCACGCCGAGAACCAGGGCGTGGGCGGGGCGGTCATGACGGGCTACCGCGCCGCGCTGGACGATGGCATGCAGATCCTGGTCAAGGTCGACGGCGACGGCCAGATGGACCCGGCCCTGCTGCCCGCCTTCATCGCGCCCATCCTGGCGGGCGAGGCGGACTACACCAAGGGCAACCGCTTCTACGACCTGGAGCAGATCGGCGCCATGCCGCCGGTGCGCCTGTTCGGCAATGCCGTGCTGTCGCTGCTGACCAAGCTGTCCTCCGGCTACTGGGACCTGTTCGACCCCACCAACGGCTACACCGCCCTGCACGCCACGGCGGCCTCGCACCTGCCCTTCCACAAGATCAGCAAGCGCTATTTCTTCGAGACGGACATGCTGTTCCGCCTGAACACGATCGGCGCGGTGGTGGTGGATGTGCCCATGGACGCCAAGTATGCGGACGAGGTCAGCAACCTGAAGATCAGCCGCATCGCGACCGAGTTCCTGTTCAAGCACGTGCGCAACTTCGGCAAGCGGGTGCTGTACAACTATTACCTGCGGAACATGTCGCTGGCCTCGCTGGAGCTGCCGCTGGGCCTGGCCATGCTGCTGTTCGGCACCATTTTCGGCGCCACGCACTGGATCGAATCGGCGCGCGCCCATGTGCCGACCCCGGCGGGCACCGTGATGGTCGCCGCCCTGCCCTTGCTGATGGGCATGCAATTGGTGCTGGCCTTCCTCGCCTACGACATCAGTTCCGTGCCACGCCGCCCGGTGCAGAAGAAGTCGCTGTTCCGCCGCAATGCGTAGCCTGCTCGCCCACCGGCGCCAGTTCCTCGTGTACCTGGCCGGCGGCGTGCTGTCGGCGGTGGTGGACGTGGGCGTGCTGCAGATGATGCTGTCGGCCGGCACGGTCGCGGGCGCGGCGGTCAGCGCCGGGTTCGCGGCAGGACTTCTGGTCAATTACCTGTTCCACCTGCGCGTGACTTTCGGCGGCTCCGCCGAGTCGGGCAACTTCGTGCGTTACCTGTGCGTGGTGGGGCTCAATTATGTGCTCACGCTCGGCTGCGTGGCGCTGGGCGTCAAACTTGGCGCGGGCGTGCTGGTGGGCAAACTGGTGGCGCTGCCGCTGGTCGCCCTCAACGGCTTCGTGCTGGGCAAACTCTGGATTTTCCGCTCATGAGCAATACCTCCGCCGGATTGAACAACAACCTGTCCACTTCCGCCACCGGCCGTCCGCAGACGCGGATCATCGTCGACCTGCGCACCCTGGTGCCGCTGGCGCTCATCATGCTCGGCTGCCTGGTGCTGCTGGTGCTGCGCATGCGCGGCCTGTTCCCGCAGGTGTTCGCGGACGAGCTGCTGTATTCCACGGCCGCGCGGCTGGAGCCGATGAAGCAGGCTGTCCTGCCCTCGTATGTCTACTTCGCGCTGTTCGGCGCCACCAATGCCTGCGGCCCGGCCTTCCTGTCCTGCGCGCGGGGCCTGAACGTTGCCCTGTTCGTGGCGGCCGCGCCTTTCATCTACCTGTGCGCGCGGCGCTTCTGCGACCGCGCGCCCGCGCTGTGCATCACAGCGTTCGCACTGTTCTCGCCGGTGAACAGCTACGTCTTCTACTTCATGCCCGAGGCGACCTACTTCTTCGGCATGTGGGTCCTGATGTGGTTTGCGCTCACGCGCTACGACCGTCCGGGGGCGGGCTACGGCGTCGGCCTGGGTGTGCTGTTTGGACTGCTGTCCATGGTGAAGGCGCACGCGCTGTTCATCATGCCCGCGCAATGCGTGTTCATGCTGTTTCTCGGCTGGCGCGAGCGCGCGCTGGTGGCACGCATCATCGCCATCGCGGCCATGCTGGTCACCTTTGCCGTGGTGCGCGAAGGCCTGGGCTACCTGCTGGCCGGACCGGCAGGCCTGGACTTGCTGGGCAGCTTCTATGGCACGGCCGCCAAGGACAACCAGCAGGGCAGCCGCGTCGCGCAGTTGCTGCTTCCGGCCTTTGTCAGCCTCAAGGGCCATCTGCTGACGCTGATGCTGCTGGTGCCGCTGCCGCTGGCCGCCCTGCTGTGGAGCGCAGGGCAGCGTAGCGTGCGCGCCGACCATCACCGCGCCGCGACCCTGCTGGGCGCCGCCCTGCTGTTCGCCGCGCCGTTTGGGTTGACGGTGATGTACACCGCGTCCATCGCCCACGTGGAGAACGAAGCCACCCGCCTGCACCTGCGCTACTACAGCTATGCCCTGCCCCTGCTGCTGATGATCGGCGCCGCCGGCCTGGACCAGGCCACCGCGCAGGCACGGCGCTGGCCGCGCGCGATCCTGGCCGCACTGGCCGGCGCCGCGCTGCTGTATGCCATGTACCGGCTGCGTATCGAGTACCGCCCCAACTACATCGACAGCCCGGAGATCATGGCGTTCTTCCAGCGCCGCCCGTGGATGATCGCGCTGGCCCAACTCGGCCTGCTTGGCTGGTGGGTGGTGCAGCCGCAGCGTGCCGCGCGCTGGTTTGTGCTCGCGCTGGTGCCCGTGCTGGCCTTCCATCTGATGCTCGGCATGCGTGACCAGGTGAGCGCCATGGGCCAGCCTAACGTCGCCGATGCCGCGGGCATCTTTGCGCGCGAACATCTGCCGCCGCAGGAGCGTAAAGGCCTGCTGCTCGCCGGCGGCCACCTGGGCCTTCTGATGCGCGCCAAGTTCCAGCTGGACGCGCCCGAAGTGCAGATGCTGCCGCTGCCGGACGGCGTGGAGTTCGACGCCAGCCAGGTGCCGCGCGACCGCGACTGGCTGCTGCTGATCGGCGACCATGCCCTGCCACCTGACCTCAAGGTGGTGGCGCGCAAGGAGGAATTCGTGATGGTGCGGCTGGAGAACCGCTTCACGCCACTGGCCAGCGTGGACCTGAACCGGCCTTTGGTTCCAGGTGGGGCCATCACCTCCATCGAAGGCCTGGGCGAGACTGAGGACTGGGGCACCTGGTCCGTGGCCAGGCGCGTGGTGATTCATCTGCGCGATCCGGCGCCGGTGCGCCTGCACCTGGTGCTGCGCGGCCGCGCCTACGGGCCCAATCTGGGCAAGGATGTGATGGTGCATGCGGGCGAGGCGTCCGGCCACTTCCGCTTCGATGGTGAACTGCGCGACGCCACAGTGCGCCTGCAGACCGATGGCCGCCAGCGCGACATCGTGCTGGAGATCCCCGAGCCGACCTCCCCACAGCAGCGCGGCGAAAGCGGCGATACGCGCACGCTGGGCATCGGCCTGTCCCAGATCGTCATTGGCGAAACGCAGGTGATGCCGCTGCGCTGACGCGGCGATGCGTCTGGCAAAAACACCAGGCTGCCGTTTTTATAACAGAGGTGTGGCGCGTCCAGGCCGTGCGACCGGTTAGCCACGTCTCGTCTTGACATACAGTCGGGCTGCGGGCACAGTCGTGCGGACTGTTCCAAAATCGATCGCCGCAATGCCGCCGTGCCTGTCCACTGTCGCCGCGCGCATCGCCGCGGCGGCGCTTGCAACGCTCTTGCTGGCCTGCCCGGCGTTTGCCGCCCCGACCTCCCCTTTGCGCTTCGAGCGCCTCAACGACCTTGGTGGCGACGAACTCTCCGTCCTCGCGCTTTTGCAAGACCGGCAAGGTTACATCTGGGTCGGCACCCATTCCTCGGGCCTGTACCGCTACAACGGGTATGAAGCGCTGCGCTATGCGAACAACCCGCACGGCAGCAACAGCCTGCCGCACGACCGCGTCTCGGCGCTGTTCGAGGACCGGCGCGGCCGCATCTGGGCCGGCACGCAGAACGGGCTGGCGCGCTTCAATCCCGAGACCAACGACTTCACGCCCTTCCTCCCGCCCGATGCCAACACCAACCAGCTGATCGTCAAGCTGATCCAGTCGGACGGCCATGGCGGCATGTGGATCGCGACCTGGGGCGGGCTGCAGCACTTCGATCCGGACACCGGCAAGTTCGAGGTCTACCGCCACGATCCGGCGCGCCCGGACAGCCTCGGTGCCAACGACCTGAATGCGATGACGCTGGACGACCAGGGCGGCCTGTGGCTGGGCACCTGGCCCGGTGGCCTGGACTACATGGCGCCGGGCTCGCGCCAGTTCGTGCACTACCGCGTCGATGCGCCCGAGTACCCGGACCCCAAGCTGAATATCGTGCGCGCGCTGCACTACGGGCCCGATCACAAACTATGGATCGGCACCGAAAAAGGCGTGGTGCAGTGGGACACCCGCCGTGGCTGGGAAGCGCGGCGCCGCCTCGATTCACCTCCCACGCGCATCAATTCCTTCCACGGCGCGCCCGATGGCAGCGTGTGGGCCGCGACCATGACGGACGGGATTCTGCACTGGGCGCGCGGCAGCACCGCGACCGAGAACGTGCGCCACCGCGCGACCGACCTGCACGGACTCCCCGCCAACAACGTGCGCATGCTGATGCGCGACCGCGGCGGCATGCTGTGGGTTGCCACCTTCACCGACGGCATCGCGCTGGCCAATTTGAACAGCACTGGTTTCGCGCGCCATATCCCGTTCGAGGAAGACGGCAGCGAGAACGGGCCGAGTAACGCAATGATGGCCCTCTCCGGCACCGCAGACGGCAAACTGTGGGTAGGCGGGAGCAACGGCTTCGCGCTCTACGATCCGCAGACCGGCGCCATCGTGCAGCGCTGGCACGGCCAGGCCGGGGTCGGCGGCGCGCTGTCGGACCACATCGTGTATTCGCTGTACCAGCAGCCCGGCGGGCCGCTGTGGATCGGCACCGCAGCGGGCCTGAACCGGCTGGACGCATTGGGAAAGCCGCTGCAGGTCATCCATTTTGGCGAAGGCGCCAGGGACTTCATCAACGCCATCGCGCCGGCGTCGAATGGCGCGCTGTGGCTCGGCACCGCGGCCGCCGTGGTGCGCTACGATCCGGCCACCGGCCAGCGCGAAGCCTTCCCGCATGATCCTAAGGACCCGGGCAGCCGCAGCGTGGAAGGCAGCACCACCATTGTCGAAGACCGCGCGGGGCGGGTGTGGATGGGCTCCGAATGGAGCGGCGGTGGCTTGGACATGCTGGACCCGGCCTCCCGCCGCTTCCGCCACTTCCGCCACCGCGCCGGCGACGCGGCCAGCCTGGCGGACGACAACATCTCGATGCTGTACCAGGACCCGGCCGGTCGCCTGTGGGCGGCCACCGCCACGGGCCTGAACCAGATCCTCGTCGGGCGTGATAACGCGGTCAGCTTCCGCAGCTACGCCTTCGACTATAGCGTGGGCCACATCAAGGTGCTGGCCATGCAGGGTGACCGGCGCGGCAAGCTGTGGCTCTCCACCACGGCGGGCCTCATGTGCGTGGACCCGGACAGCGGCAAGGTGGAGCGCTATGCCGCCAGCGACGGGCTGACCGAGGCCTTTGCCATCGCCTCTGCGTGGAGCGCACCGGATGGGACGCTGTACTTCGGCGGCATCAAGGGCATGACGGCGGTGCACCCGGAACAGGTGCGGCGCGTGTCCGTTCCGCCGCAGGTGAGCATCACCGACATCAGTGTGTTCAACCAGTCGCTCAAGCAGAGCAAGCCCTCGGGGGATGTGCGCCTGGCCGGGCCGGTGACCAATCCGCGTTCACTCACGCTGTCGGTGCGGGACTCGGTGTTCTCGATCGAATTCGCGGCCCTGCAGTACACCAGCCCGGGGCGCACCACCTATGCCTACCGCCTGCGTGGTTTCGACAAGGCCTGGGTCACGACCGATGCCCTGCGGCGCACGGCCACCTATACCAATCTCGATCCGGACGAATACGTGTTCGAGGTGAAGGCGGCCAACGAACAGGGGCAATGGAGCCTGGAACCGGCCACGCTCACGGTCACCATCCTGCCGCCGTTCTGGGCGACCTGGTGGTTCCGCGCACTGGCGATGGTGCTCACCGTCGCGCTGCTGGCGGCCATCTACCGCGCCCGCGTGCGGCGCTTGACGCACACGCAGCTGGAGCTCCAGCGGCTGGTGGCGGAGCGCACGCGCGAGCTGGAACACTCGAACGCGAAGCTGGAGACGCTGTCCACCACGGACGGGCTGACCGGCATCGGCAACCGGCGCAGCTTCGACGCGGCCCTCAACCGCGAATGGCGGCGCGCCCGCCGCACCGGCGAACCGCTGGCGCTGGCGATGCTGGACGTGGACCACTTCAAGGCCTACAACGACCATTACGGACACCAGGCCGGGGACGAGGCCTTGCGGGCGGTGGCGGAGCTGATTGCATCGCACGGGCGGCGCACCAGCGATGTGGTGGCGCGCTATGGCGGCGAGGAGTTCGTGCTGTTGATGCCGAACGTGGAGCCGGAACATGCACTGCGCATCGCGCGCGAGGTGTGCATGTCGCTGGGGCGGCTGGCACTGCCGCACCTGGCGTCGCCGTACGGGGTCGTCACGATCAGCATCGGGATTGCAGTGCTGGTGCCGCAGGCGTCGTCGACCAAGGAAGAGCTGGTCCAGCGGGCGGACCGGGCGCTCTATCGCGCGAAGCAGGATGGGCGGAACCGGGCGGTGCTCGCCTCCTGAGGTACCTTTACCTGGCTTTACACTTGTCGGCATCATGACCGGCTGACGGGAGCCGATAACCCTGACAGTTATGTTTCAGGGAGTCTGGCCATGGTGGCAAGCATCGGCAGCGCGGCGCAGTATGCGGAGGCGCTCTTCAGCAAGCTCGATACAAAGCAGCAGGGTTATATCGACAGCGACGAGATCAAGTCATCGTTAGGAAGCCGCGCGACCGATGCCGATGCGGCAGAGGTCATGAAGGCGCTCGATGGCGATGGCAATGGGCAGGTGAGCAAGTCGGAGCTGTCGGCGGCGATCGAGAAGGTCGGCTCGGCCCTCAGTGAGCAGCAGGACCAGTCCCGGGTCGCCGCAGCGGGCGGTGCGCCGGGCGCCGGCGGTCCGCGCGGCGGCGGCGGTGGCGATCGCACTTCGTCACCGGCGAGCGAGACTTACGATCCGGCAGACACCAACCAGGACGGCACTGTGAGCGCTGCCGAGCAAGCGGCGTATGCGCTGCAGCAGGAAGTCAACCAGACATACGCCCGCAGCGACCCAGCCGGCGCTGCGGCCGCACAGGCCGTGACCACGACCGCCTGACGGTGACAGCACGGGGCCGCAGGCGCGCGGCCGGATGCGCCGCGCGCCTGGGTGCCGCGATCAGGCCGCGTTACGACGTGATCAGCCCATGCTCATCGAGCATGTCGTGCATGAGCTCCAGCCGGATCAGCGGATTGTCCAGCGTGAGCAAATCGTGCTTCTGCTGGTTTGACAAAGGCAGCAAGTCGCACCAACGGTTCGCCACCCAGCCGCAGTCGCCGAGATGGAACGGCGGCAGCAGCGGCCAGCGGTCCTGCGGCACGGCGGCCAGCGAGATCATCACGCGTTCCAGCGCATCCGACGCACCTTGAAGTTCGGACGGCACGCGCACCGCGCGGTCGTCCGCCACCAGCTCGACCTCCGCCTGCCACAAGCCATTGCTGCGGCGTTCACTGGCCAGCACGGTGAAGCGCGACCCGCCGCGGCAGGTTACCTGCAGCAGGCCGGGCGTATCGGAGACGGAATCGTGCACCGTGGCGAGCGTGCCCTGTTCGGTGAACTGCTCGACCATTTCCGGCGCGCGGACTTCCTGCCCGTGGGTGAGCAGGACCACGCCGAACGGCGCGTCCTCCACCATGCAACGGGCGATCATGTCCAGATAGCGGACTTCAAAGATCTGCAGCCGCAAGGTCCCGCCCGGGAACAGAACCGTATTCAGCGGAAACAACGGAATCGAAAGCTGCGTGGCCATGGGCCACATCATGACAGATTCGCGCTGCGGCCGCGCGTGCAGGCCCACTTCCGTGCGGCCGGATGGGCCGTGCGGGAGTCCCCTGCGTTGTGCGGAGGGCGGGGCCTACCCGCGGGCGGCCGCTTCGATCTTTGCGACGTCGATTTTGCCCATCGTCATCATCGCGTCGAAGGCACGCCGGGCCACCTCGCCGCCCTGCTTCATCGCCTCGGTCAGCGCGCGCGGCGTGATCTGCCACGACAGGCCCCACTTGTCCTTGCACCAGCCGCATTGGCTTTCCTGCCCGCCGTTGCCGACGATGGCGTTCCAGTAGCGGTCCGTCTCGGCCTGGTCTTCGGTGGCGATCTGGAAGGAGAAGGCTTCGCTTTGCTTGAAGGCGGTGCCGCCGTTCAGGCCCAGGCAGGGAATGCCGAAGACGGTGAACTCCACCGTCAGCACCTGCCCCGCTGTGCCGCCCGGGAAGTCGCCGGGGGCGCGGTAGACACCGGTCACCCGGCTATCGGGGAAGGTCGCGGCGTAGAAGTTGGCGGCTTCTTCGGCGTCCTGGTCGTACCACAAGCAGATCGTGTTCTTGTTCATGGCAACTCCTCCGTGAAGGGAGCTGAAAGTATGCCACGGTTACACGGTCACACGGTCAGACCCAGTTCGGCCAGGATCGCCTCTTTCATCTCCTGCAGCTCGGGGTGCGACACGCGGCGCGGATGCGGATGCGCGATCTCGAACACCTTCTGGATGCGCGTGGGCCGCGGCGACAGCACCAGAACGCGGTCGGCCAGGTACAGAGCCTCCTCCACGTCGTGCGTGATGAGCAGCACGGTGTGGCGCTCCTCCTGCAGGATGCGCAGCAGCTCGTTGCGCATCTTGAGGTTCATGAGCGCGTCGAGCGCGGAGAACGGCTCGTCCATGTAGAGGATCTCGGGCTTGACCACCAGTGCACGCGCGATCTCCACGCGCTTGAGCATCCCGCCCGACAGCTGGTGCGGGTAGCTGGTTTCGAAGCCCTTCAGGCCCACCATCTCGGCATAGTGGTCCGCCAGCGCGGCCTTGTCGCCGACCTCCTTCCCCTGCAGGCCGAACATCAGGTTCTCACGCACCGTCAGCCACGGGAACACGGCGCCGTGCTGCGAGATGACGATCGCGCGCGGGCTCGGTTTGGTGACCACGTCGCCGCCGATGCGCACCGCGCCGCGGTCCGGGTGCTCAAAGCCCGCCAGCATCTTGAGCAGCGTGGACTTGCCGCAGCCGGACGGCCCGACGATGGCCACGAATTCGCCATCGCGCACATTGAATTCGACGCCGCCGACCACCGGCAGTTCGCCGAACTGCTTGTGCAGGCCTTCGACGGCGATCTTGGTGGCAGCCGGGTTGTGCAGCATGCTCGGATTAACGGCCATAGCGCCACCTCACGGATTGAAGTCCTTCCAGCTTGCGCATCAGCGTGTCGAGCAGCAGGCCGATGATGCCGATGATGATCATCACGCCGATCACCAGGTCGTAGCGGCTGCCCGCGTTGCGCGCATCGATGATCATGTAGCCGAGGCCCGAGACAGGCGCGATCATCTCGGCCGCCACCACCACCAGCCAGGCCACGCCCAGGCCCACGCGCATGCCCACCACCACCTCGGGCAGCACAGCGGGGACGATCACCTGCCGCAGCAGCACGGAGCGCGGCACGCCGAAGTTCTCGGCCGCGCGCAGGTAGCGCTTTTCGATGGCGTGCACGCCGGAGGCCGTCTGCAGGATCAGCGGGAACACGGAGGCGATGAAGATCAGGAAGACCGGCGGGAAGTCGCCCACGCCGAACCACAGGATGGTCACCGGAATCCACGCGATCGGCGAGATCGGGCGCAGCATCTGGAAGATCGGGTTGAAGGTGCGGTAGACCAGGTCCACGCGGCCCATCCACAAGCCCATCGGCACGCCGATCAGCACCGCGCACAAAAAGCCGGTGGCCACCCGCAGCAGCGAGGTGCCGATGTGCACCCACAGGATGCCGTCGCGGGCCAGGGCGAACATGCCCTCGCAGACTTGCCACGGCGTGGGGAAGATCAGGCTGTGCGAATACGTCACGGCGGCCCACCACAGGGCGAGCAGCGCGGCGATCAGCGCTACCGGCAGCGCGGTGTTGCGGAGTCTGGGCTGGTTGTTTGTCATCGGGAGTTCAACCAAGGGAAGGCGCGGCGCAGGCGCCACGCAAGGCGCGCCAGGCCGGGCTCGGGAAAGTCGTCCACCAGCACCGTCAACTGGCCGTCGCTGTGGGCGGTGCAGTCGAACTGGTTTTCGGAGGCGACGCTGAACGGCATGCGGAACTGCTGGCCGGGCATGATGAGGACCGGGCCGACGGTCTGCGGCACCTTGTCCTGGTTGCGCACCACCAGCACGTCGTTGAGCTTCAGGGTCAGGTGGATCACGCGCGGCAGGATGTCGCTGCGGTCGCCCTCCATGCGCTTGTCCCAGGTGCCGGCCGGGATGGTGAAGATCTCTTCATTGTTGGGCGCCGCGGGCACGGGCGCCAAGGCGGCCCAGGCGCATCCCGCGGCGAGCACGATGACCAGCGCCAGGACAGCGGCCCGCATCCGGCTCATTCCAGCAGCGCCTTCACGTCATGCACCACGTCGTCCGCGGGGCGGCCGAATGGCTGCAGCGCGCGCAGGCGGCCCTGCGGGTCGACGTAATACAGATAGGACGAATGGCCCATGGTGTAGCCGCCGCGCGCCTGCACTTTTTTGGTGGCGCTGATGCCGTAGGCCTGGCGGATCGCCTCCATCTGGGCGGGCGTGCCGGTGATACCGACGAAGGTCTTGTCGAAGTTGGCCAGGTATTCGCGCAGCACCTTGGGCGTGTCGCGTTCCGGGTCCACGGTGATGAAGACGACCTGCAAGCGGTCCGCCAGCGGGCCCAGTTTGGCGCGCGCGTTGGCCAGCATGGCCAGCGAGATGGGGCAGACGTCGCGGCAGGTGGCGTAGCCGAATTCCAGGATCACCACCTTGCCCTTCTGTGCAGCCAGCGAGAACTGCGTGCCGTCGGCGGCGGGCAGCGCGATCTCGGGCGCGGGGCGCGGCGGATCGAAGGTGCCGGCCTTCAGCGCGGGAGCGGCCTGCAGGGCGGCGGCGGCGCACAGGATGACGGCGGCCATGACATGCTTCAGCATCAGATATTCACCTTGACCGGCTGCACCGCGCGCACGAAGGACTGGTCCACGTAGCGCTCGAAGGCGATCGGCTGCTTGACCGTACCCGCCTGCAGGGACAGGTGCATCAGGTCGTCGAATTCGGCGGGAATCATGCGCAGGTCGCCGTAGGTCACGCGGTCCGGCGGGTTCTCCATCACGTAGCGCAAGACCTTGGGGTCCTGGTTGAAGAAGCTGCGCTGGGACGCGATCTGCGCGGCCTTCATGCGGTGCGCAGGGTCGGAGTCCAGCCAGGTGCCCGCAGCCTGGATGTGGTTCACCAGGTCCTGCACCAGTGGGCGCTGTTCGTCGATCAGCTGCTCGCGCACCGTGAGCACGCAGCAGATGTAGTTGGGCCATTCGTCGCGCGTGAGCGCCAACGGGCGCGCATAGCCCTTGCGCTGGGCGGCCGCGCCAAAGGGTTCGCCGGTGCAGTAGGCGTCGATGGCGTCCGCGTACAGCGCGGCAGGCATGTCCGGCGGCGCCATCTCGAAGATGCGCACGTCCTTGATGTCCATGCCTTCGCGCGCCAGCATCTTGCGCAGGAAAAGATAGTCCACCGCGAAGCGGCTCGGGATGGCGATGCGCTTGCCGCGCAGGTCCGCGAAATGGCGGTAGGGCGAATCGGTGTGCACCATGATCGAGGCGCCGGAACGGTGGCCCAGCGAGACGATCTTGAGCGGGATGCGCGCGTTCACCAGGTCCATGACCAGGGGCGCCAGCATGTACGCGGCCTGGATGCGGCCGGACATCAGCGACTCCTTCACCTCCGGCCAGCCGCTGAACTTGCGGTACTTGAAGCCGGGACCGTGCGCGTTCGCCGACACGGCGCGGGCGGTACAGGCGATGGGCAGGGTGAGATTGCAGGTGACCGGTAGGCCGCCCACCACCAGCCCGTCCTTCGACTGCGCAGGCGCGCAGCCCACCAGCGGCAGAGCCGCGGCGGCCATCCCACGCAGGAGGGCACGGCGGCGCAAGGACTCGGGCTGAGGGTCGGACGAAGGCTCGAACATGGTCAGGACAGTGAGGCGTCGGCGCATTGTACACTGGGAATTACGTAATGGTACGAAAAGTTGGAAACGTTTCCTAATTGCGTGACTCTGGCGGGCATGTCACGATAAGGCATGACGTCCACCCCGCCCCGGGCTTCCGCCTTCGGCCCGCTCGAGCGCCGCCTTCTCCTCATCGTCCTCGCCGCCGTGCTGCCGGTCGTGGCCCTGTCCTGGGTGCTCCTGACCGGGAATGCGGAGCGCCAGCGCAGCGCCCTGCTGGCCAGCGCGCGCACCGTCACCACCACCATCGTCTCCGCGCTGGACGCGGACTTCGACGCCACCATCTCGGCGCTCGACGCGCTGGCGGCCAGCCCGCGCCTGCGCGAGCATGACCTGCCGCGCTTCCGCCAGGAGGCGCTGGACCTGATCGCACGGCGCGGCTGGACCAATGTGGTGCTGTCGACGCCGGATGCGCAGCAGGTCATGAATGCCGCCCGGCCGCAGACGGCGGCCCTGCAGGGCCGCATGGACACCCCGGGCATCGCGGCGACGGCCCGCACCGGCGCCGCCAGCATCGGCAACGTGCTCTACAGCCCGCGGCTGAACCAGTACACCTATTCCGTGAAGGTGCCGGTGCGCGAGGATGGAAAGGTCGTGTACGTGCTGACCGCGGTGCTGGCGACGGCCCGAGCGCAGGCCCTGATGCGCCAGCAGGACCTCCCGCCGGACGCCCTGCTGACGGTCATGGACCGCAACCGCACCACTACAGCGCGCTCGCTCGATCCCGCGCGCTGGGTGGGACGCCCCGCTTCGCGCACGCTGACTACCTTGCTGGACCGGAGCAACAGCGGTGGCTGGGCCATGACCACGACGCTGGAGGGCCGGCCGGTCTACACGCTGTGGCACCAGTCCACGCACAGCGGCTGGGCCAGCGCCATCGGCATTCCGCCCGAATCCATCGAAGGTCCGGTGCGGCGCCAGTATGCGCTGCTGGCGGCGGGCATCGCCGCCTCGGTGGCGCTGGGCGTGATCATCGCCTTCATTGTGGCGCGCACCATCCTGCGCCCCGCCAAGCAGCTGGAAGCGGCGGCGCTGGACGTGGGCCGTGGCGTGGCGCCCACGATTCCCGCCACCACGCTGCCGGAGCTGCGCCAGGTCGGCCTGGCGCTCGGACAGGCGCACCGCGAACGCGAGCAGCACCTGGCCAGCGAACGCCAGCTGCGCGCCCAGGAGCAGGAGGCCCGCGTGGCGGCCGAAAACGCGAATGCGGCCAAGGACGAATTCCTTGCCATGCTGGGACATGAGCTGCGCAACCCGCTGGCGCCCATCTACAACGCAGCCCAGCTGCTGCCGCATGTGGCGGCGGATGCGCGCAAGGTGCGCCAGCTCTCCACGGTGCTGGAGCGCCAGGCCAGCCACCTTACGCGCATGGTCAACGACCTGCTCGACGTGTCGCGCGTGACGCGCAAGATCGTGGTGCTGCAAAAGGACACAGTGGACCTGAACGGCGTGGTGCCGGAAGCGCTGGAGCAGGTGCAGGCGCTGGCGGCGGACAAGCAGCAGGAGGTCCGGATGACGCTCGCGGCGGAACCGGCGCTGGTCCACGCGGACCGCACCCGCATGATCCAGGTGGTGGCCAACCTCCTGCAGAACGCCGTCAAGTTCACGCCGGATGCAGGCCAGATCGAGGTGCGCGTGGAAACGGATGCGCAGCAGGTGCGCGTGACGGTGCGCGACAACGGCATGGGCATTCCGGCGCGCCTGCTGCCACAGGTGTTCGACCTGTTCAAACAGGGCGAGCATGGGCTGGACCGGCACCACGGCGGACTGGGGCTCGGCCTCTCGCTCACGCGCGGGCTGGTGGAGCTGCATGGCGGGACCATCACGGCAGCGAGCGACGGGCCGGGCCAAGGCAGCACCTTCGCGGTGACCCTGCCGCGGATCACCAGCGCTTAGCTAGCGAGCGGCGCCGCGCTGGTTGGCACCGGCCGCCAGGTCCAGCGCATCGTCCAGGCGATCGTTCCCCCAGAACATCTCAGCGCCGATGAAGAAGGAGGGCGCGCCGAACACGCCGCGTCTTTGCGCTTCCTCGGTGCGGGCGCGCAGGCGCTGGCGGACTTCGTCGCTGGCGGCGCCATGCAGCATCTGCTGCGGGTCCGCGCCATGCTGGCGCAGGAGCGCCGACAAGGCCTCTTCGTTTTCGATGTCCTGGTCGTGCACGAAGTTGAGCTCAAAGATGTCGCGGATGAAGGCGGCTTGCCACGGCTGGCCTTCCGCCGCTGTCGCCAGCCGCGCGGGCAGCACCGAGCGGCGCGGGAACACGGACGGCTTGCGCCATCCGAGACCATATTTGCGGCACTGCCGCTCCATGTCCACCCACACCCACGCACCCTTTTCCTTCTGCAGCACAAAGGGCGAGTTATCCCAGCCGAAGGCCTTGAACACGGGGCCCAGCAGGAACGGGCGGTACACGATGTCCACGCCCCGTTCCCGCGCCAGCGCCTCGATGCGCATGGCACTCAGGTAGCTGTAGTTGCTGGCAAAGTCGAACCAGAATTCGATGGGCATGGCGCTCCTCGTGAAGGTTTCCGATGGGTAGGCCGCCCATCATAGCGTGAGCGCGAAAAGTCATCAGGGCTGTGCTTGACGGGCCGGCATCGGGCTCTCTACGCTGGTAGCGCAGGCCCTGGACTCAACCACCTTCAAAAGGAGCGCATCATGAGTACGCAGGAAAACAAACAGCTGTGCCAGAAGGGATATGAACTGTTCATGCGCGGCGCGATCCCCGAGCTGCTCAGTTTCTATCACGACGACGCGGTGTGGATCCAGCCGGAGATGGACCACACTCCCTACGGCGGCATGCATCGCACCAAGGCGGGAATCGCCAGCTTCTTCCAGAAGTTGAACGACACACTGGAGCTGGTCGCCATGAAACCCGAGCAATACATCGCGGAAGGCGACAAGGTCGTGGTCACGGGCCAGGCCACCTGGAAAGCCCGCGCCACCGGTATCCGGTTCGACAGTCCGTGGGTGCACCTCTTCACCGTCCGCGACGGCAAGGTCGCCATGGCGCAGATGTGGTCGGACACGGCCGCCAGCGAGCACGCGCTGCGTCCCACGGCTGCTGCGCGCGGCGCACGCCCGCAGCCGGAAGCGCGCCACTGACGGCGGACAGGTGGCCGCGTGCGGGTCAGGCGGATTGCAGACGCTCGACGGCGAAGCCGATCTGCTCCAGCGCGGCGGCGGCGCGGTCCAGCGAACGGTAGACCGCCGGCTCGAGCGTGGCCACGTCCAGCAGCATGCCCTCGTCGCCCTTGCGGCCCAGCAGGCGGATCATCCAGTCGGTGCGCGACATCGGCACGCGCACCAGCACCGCGCTCTTGAGCAGGCCGGCGCCATAGTCGCGGCGGGCCTGGTCGGGGGTACGGTGACATTCGGTCATGGTCGGTCCTGGTGGTTCATGGTCGGTCATGAGTGGCATGAATATGCAGACGGCTCGATTCTACCTGCGCCGCAGGGAAGCGATACGGCCATCCGCCATATGCATCGCCCGCGTGATTCATTTCGCGAGATTCCCGTTCGGCGCGCGGCTCGAACTGTTTCGTCATAAGGACCATTCAGCCATTGTGGTGGCGCGCCATCGGCCTAGACTCGGTGACTCCACCTGCACATCGACACGTGGACAACCGATCAGGAGAAGCATCATGCGTATCGTATCCGTTGCCGTGCTCGCGGTCCTCGCGGGCGCAGCCGCCGGCGCTGCCGGCCAGTCCAGCATGCAAACCGAACCCGGTGCGCCGGCGCAGCTCGCGGGCGTCAACGTCACGGGCCAGCGTACCCCGCTTTCCCACTACTATGTGGCGCCCGAGCAGGTGCATGAGATCAGCGGGGCCTACCTCATGTCCAACAACGCGACCGCGAAGATCAGCGACCGGCGCAGCAAGCTGTATGTGGATTTTGACGGCCGCGTGACCGAGCTGCAGGCGGTCGGCGAGAACCTGTATGTCTCGCGCGGGAACGACATGTCCCTGCAATACAAGCCGGAGTCATTCGGTGCGGGGATGGTGCTGACCTATGTGCCGCGCGAGAGCATGGCCCAGGCCAATCCCGACCGCGTGACCCTGTACGCGTCGCGCGAACGCTGAGCCGCTCACGTCGCTGCGGTATGTGCAGGGCGCTGGCACATCGCGTGGCCCTGGCCGCGCGATGACAGCCAGTCATCAGCTGAGGTATCCTCTCGGGGTCTCTTTTTCGAGGAACCCCGATGCTTCGTTCGACCTCTCCCCTGCGCGCCATCGCGCTGGCTGCCGCCCTGCTGGCCGGTAGCGCCTGTGCCCTGCCCGCTTTCGCCGCTCCGGCCGCTGTGTCCGCCCCGCAGGCGGAGCAGAAACTGGACCGTATCGCCAGCCAGTTCTACATCGCGCGCGCGAAGTTCGATCCGCTGCTGTACGCGACCGCCAATGGCGACAGCCGCTACGACGACCAGATCGGCATGAGCATCGCCCCCAAGGTGCGCGCCAAGTACTTCGCCGGGAACCACACGCTGCTCAAGCAGCTGCAGGGCATCGACCGCAGCACACTGGCGCCGAAGGCACAGCTGAACTACGACATCCTGGTCTCCGAGATCGGCAGCCAGCTGGATCTCGAAAAATTCCCCGAGCACCTGCTGCCGCTGAACCACTTCGACAATGTGCCGTCCAACCTGGCCAACTACGCCAGCGGCACCGGCTCGCAGCCGCTGAATACTCCTCCCCAGTATCGCGCCTACCTGAGCCGCCTGAACCAGCTGCCCGCCTGGATCGACCAGGCCATCGCCAACATGAAGGAAGGGATGCGCGTGGGCGTGGTGCAGCCGAAGGCCATCACCGCCAAGATGCTGCCGCAGTTCCAGCAGCTGCGCAGCGCCACCCCGGAGGCGAGCATCTTCTACACGCCGGTCAAGAACATGCCCGCGTCCTTCAGCGACAAGGACAAGCGCGAGCTGACCGCGGGCTACCGCACGGCGGCCGACAAGATCAGCGCAGCGCTGGGGCGCCTGAACACCTTCATCGAAAAAGAATACCTGCCGGCGGGCCGCACCACCGCGGGCTACGGCGCCCTGCCGAATGGCGCGGCGTGGTACCAGGCGCGCATCAAGAACAACACCAACGTCAACCTGACTCCGGCCGAGATCCATGCACTGGGCCTGAAGGAAGTGGCGCGCATCCAGGCGCAGATGGCCGCGCTGGCGCCCAAGCTGGGCTATGACGGCCCGCTCAAGGACTTCCCGCAGTGGGTGGCCAAGCAGGACAAGTTCAAGGCCTTCCAGACCGACCAGCAGGTGCTGGAGAAATACCGCCAGATCTATGGCGTGGTGGCGGCCAAGCTGCCGAACTATTTCAGCCTGCTGCCGAAGGCGAAGCTGGACATCCAGCTGGAGCCCGAGCTCACCCGGGCCACCGCCTCCGACCACTACACCCCGGTGGCCGCCGATGGTTCGCACCCGGGCGTGTTCTGGGCCGTGGTGAACGACCCGAAGGCCTACAGCACCGTCGGCATGACGAGCCTGTTCATGCACGAGGGCGTGCCGGGCCACCACCTGCACGCGGCGCTGCTGAAGGAACTGCCGCTGCCGGACTTCCGCACCTTTTTCACCGAGCATCCGAGCGCCGCGGCCTACACCGAGGGCTGGGCCCTGTACTGCGAGACGCTGGGCCGCGAGTTCGGCCTGTATGAAGACCCGTCCGCGTACTACGGGCACCTGAACGACGAGATGCTGCGCGCGGTGCGCCTGGTGGTGGACACCGGCATGCACGCCCAGGGCTGGTCGCGCGAGAAAGCGGTGCAGTACATGATGGACACGCTGGGCTACAGCGAACAGCGCGCCGGCAACCAGATCGAACGCTACATGGTGTGGCCGGGCCAGGCGCTCGCCTACAAGGTGGGCGCGCTGAAGATCCTGGAGCTGCGCGCCAAGGCGCAGAAGGCGCTCGGCGACAAGTTCACCTACCCGGCCTTCCACGCCGTGGTGCTGGGCGACGGCACGCTACCGCTGCCGATCCTCGAGCAGCAGGTGGACCGCTGGATCAGCAGCGCAAAGTAACTATGGTGCGCATGCCGCCGGGACTTCCCGGCGGTATCCCCGAAACGGGAAATACTGTATATTTGTACAGCTGACCAATCCCCTCATCCGGGGCGAGGCCGACCGGCGCGCCTCGACGAGGTTGGCGCAGCCATATAGAATCGCGCAGGTCCTTGCCGCCCGCACTTTCGCACCGCAGATTTCAATTGAACCGCACCCTACACACTGGAGAGGACACTGCCGCTGCGCGCAAGAGCCGGGGCGCCTTCTTCACTCCCGATGCGATCACGGCATTTATCGCCAACTGGGCTCTCAGGTCCAGCCACGACCGCGTATTGGAACCTTCCGCAGGGGATGCCGCGTTCCTGGTCGCCGCGGTGCACCGTTTGCGCGAGCTCGCCCCCCGCTCCGGCTTCTGTCCCGAGCTCGATGGGGTCGAGCTGCATGAGGACAGCGCGGGTCTCGCACACGAGCGCGTGGCTGCGGCCGGCGGCAAGGCGCGGATCCGGAATTGCGACTTCTTTGCCCTGGCGCCGGATCCGGTCTATGACGCCGTCATCGGGAACCCGCCCTATATCCGCTACCAGGGATTCGCCGGCGAGTCGCGGCGCCGCGCACGTGAGGCGGCGTTACGGGGCGGTGTCGCCCTCACCGGCCTGGCGTCCAGCTGGGCGGCATTCACGATCCACTCAGCGATGTTCCTCAAGCCGGGCGGGCGCCTCGCCATGGTGCTGCCGGCCGAACTGCTGTCCGTGAATTATGCCGGCCCCGTTCGAAGGTTTCTGTTCGAACGGTTCCGCAAGGTCCAGCTCGTCCTGTTCGAGAAACAGGTCTTCCCCGATGCGGAAGCCGATGTCATTCTGCTGCTGGCGGATGGCTTCGGCGAAGGTCCCGCCGGGCACGCCCACATTCGCCAGGCCCGTGACGCCGCGGAGCTCCAGAGGCTCGGGGACGGCCTGACGTGGACACCTGCTGACCCAGCCGGCAAATGGACCAGCAGCCTGATTGACCCGGATGCCATCTCGCCCTTGCAGGACATGCTGGATCGGGGCCGGTTCACGCGCCTGGACCAGTGGGGCGATACGACACTCGGCATCGTCACGGGCAATAACAAATACTTCGCGCTGTCTCCGCAACGGGTCAAGGAACTGGGCTTGCCCAGGCATGAACTGCTGCGGCTATCGCCGCCGGGCAGCGCCCACCTGCGGGGCTTGTCCCTGTCCGCGGCGATGCTCGCCCAGCTCGGCAAGCAAGGCCAATCCACCTACCTGTTTTGTCCAGGAGACCAGCCCTCGGCGGCGGCCGCCGAGTACATCGACAGCGGCCACCGTGCCGGCGTCGCGACCGCCTACAAATGCCGCGTCAGGAAGACCTGGTACAAAGTGCCGCTCGTTCCCCCGGCCGACTTGCTGCTGACCTGCATGAATGCGGACACGCCACGCCTGGTCACCAATGAAGCGAACGCCAGCCACCTCAATTCCGTGCATGGGGTCTATTTCAGTGCCGAGCATCGGGCGCTCGGCCGGGAGCTGCTGCCCTTGGCCAGCCTGAATTCCATCACGCTGCTGCACGCCGAAATCGTCGGCCGCAGCTACGGCGGAGGCATCCTCAAGATCGAACCCAAAGAGGCCGACGTGTGGGCCGTGCCGTCGCCCAGCCTGGTCGCCGCGCGGGCCGCGCAATTGCGCCAGGTCCTGCCCCAAGTGGCGCGCCTGTTGCATGAAGGCGCGCTGCTCAAGGCCGTGGACGTCGTCGATCAGGTGCTGCTGGCCGGCCGCCATCTGCCGGCCGCACGGCTCCGGCTCGTCCAGCGCGCCAGGAGCGAGCTCGCCCAGCGCCGCACCGAAAGGGGCCGCAGTGGCAAGTAAAGCCCCGACCGCCAAAGCCAAGGCCTGGATCCTGTTCGACCGCATCGTGGCCCTCGCCGCACCCGGCGGCCAGCATTCCAATCCCTGGGTTCTGGAAGCCGGGGTACTCCGTTATGAACCGGATTTTGCGACGCTTTCGCAGTTGCTTGGTGTCCCTCTGTTCCTGAAAGCGAATACGCAATCCGGCGTGCCCGCGCTGGCGATGGATGTGTGGCTCAGTTATGAGCTGCGGCGCGCCGGCTTTGGCAGGGACCAGGTGTGGCCACGGCCGGTGAACCCGCGCATCCTGCCCGCGCCGGTGGCCGCTCTACTGGACGCCCTCCCCGCGGACCTGGCCAAACAGGTGCAGAAGCGCATGGAGGCAAAGACGGCGATCAAGGGGGCCACCTCGTCCGCAGCGTCCATCCTGGGCAAGAACTACCTCAAGCAGGTCGACGTGATCATGACGGACTGGGCGACGGGTCCCGAGCTGCTCATTTCGACCAAGCGCATGGATTCATCCTATGGCAAGAATGCGCCGAACCGTGTCGAGGAATCGTATGGGGACGCCAAGAACCTGCGCCTGCGGCACCCTTTGGCGGCCCTGGGTTTCATGTTCGGGCTGCGCTCGGATATTTTGACGAAGGAAGTGCTCACGGCGGAGTGGCTGTTCGACCTGCTGGCGAAACTGGGTCAGGAAGACGATGCCTATCACGCCACCGGCCTGGTCCTGATGGAATACGGCGGCGAGGCGGCCAAGGACGATTCCGGCGAGGACGAGTCCAGCGGACTGCCTGAGCCAGGGCCGGAACCCGAGGACGAGGATGCGGCGCCGGTTCTTTTGCCTGTGTCCGAAGTCGACCAGGCCATAGCGCAACTCCCCAAGGTCACCATTCGGAGCGATGCCACGCCGCCTGAGCTGGCGCCGGGCCGTTTCATGGCCACCATGATCACGAAGGTGCTGGGAGCCACCCCGGTCAACATGCACAAGGAGGCGCGCCAGCGCCGTGCCTCACCCCAGCGGGCCACCTCCTCAAGCCAAGTTTGAGCTTCAGTCCGGGCGGCGCACGGCGCGGATCTTGCCGCTGGTGCCGCCCCCGCAGAAGAACCGGTCCTCGCCATTCGATTCGAGCCCGGAGACGATCAGGCCCGCGGGCATCTCCACCGTCTCCAGGACCTCGCCGGTGCTAGCGTCCACCCGCCGCAGGTCGCTCTGCTCGTTCTCCCAAGTGGCGTGCCACAGGTCGCCCTTCAGCCATGTGACGCCGGTGACGAAGCGCCTGGATTCGATGGTGCTGAGGATCGCGCCCGTGTCCGGGTCGAGGCGGTGGATCTTGCGGGCGCGGTGCTGGCCGATCCACAGCGAGCCTTCGGCCCAGGCCAGGCCGGCGCCGCCGCCCTCCGGCGTGGGAATGGTCGACAGCACCTGGCCCGTGGCCGGGTCGATCTTCTGGATCAGCGTCTCGGCGATCTGGTACAGGTAGCGGCCATCGAAGGCGGTGCCCGCGTGCGCGTGGACGTCCAGCGAGCGTGTCAGCTGGCCGCTGTCCGGGTCCACTGCGTTGAGATGGTCGCCGGAGGCAAACCAGAGCTGCTGGCCGTCGAAGGAAACGCCGTGCACGTGGCCGCGGTCGTCGAAGGGTCCGTACTCGCGGACGATATGGGCAGGTGTCGTTTTCATGTGGCCATTCTAGTCAGCCGCCAGCACCGTGGGGAGTAACAAGCTTGTCGCGAAACCGGGCATCGGCGGCGTGGACCAGCGGCGCGCGCGGCCCTGGCCGAAGGACTGCACCTTGTCCGCGGCGGCCAGCGCGTCGAGCGCGCGCTGCACGGAGCGCTGGCTGGTGTCCAGCGCCAACGCGAGCGCGGAGCTGGACCAGGCTTCGCCATCGGCCAGCAGCGCCAGCACCGGTGCGTGGGCCTCGTCCACCGGACGGGCCAGGACGGCGACATCGCTCTGCGCGCGCGGCTGGAGCAGGAAGCCACGCCGGGTTGCCTTGATCTCCGCGACCTCGCGCAGCAAGGTGCGCAGGCGCCCCATCTCCACGCGGAGCCGCGCGCGGTGCGTTTCATCGGGATGGCGGATGCGGAAGGCTTGCGCGATGAGGGTTTCGCGCGGAGCATCCTGAGGCCACGCTTCGGCCAGGGCGCGGGCCAGCGTGAACAGCAGGGGGCGGCGCGCCAGCCTGATCTCGGTGCCCGCGTGGACGATCGCGTGCCGGCAGCCGTCGGCGATCAGCGATCGCGATTGCATCAGCGCTTCCACTTCATCGAGCACCAGCGTGCGGCGGGTTCCCTGTTTGATCAGCAGCGCGGCGGGGGCGTCCAGGATGCGGGCGGCGTGGTGGATCTCGGCGAGCAGCGGGGCGATGCGGGCGCTGTGGGCGTGGGCTTCGGCGCGCTGGAGCGCGG
>NZ_SPVF01000106.1 GCF_004614185.1 Zemynaea arenosa
GCGCAGGGACCGCCCCCGGCCAGAGCGCTTACTGCCTTGCCTCGTCCGCGCCCGGGGCGCTGAGACAACTCGCGCCTCTGGTCAGCACCTACCCCGGCGACCGCGCCGCCGCATCGCTCCGCGCCGGTCGATGTTGGCTCCCTGGCCGCGCACCGGCGATGTGCGTACGCGGTGGCAGCGCACTTGACCTGTGCGCGTTGGCGCTGACACACCCCCTGGAAACGCGCGCTTGCACCTCCCCGGTGCATAGCCCGGCATGCCGCAATGGCACGGCTCATGCTCAGGTAAAGTCATCTCCATTGCGCACGTCCGAAACCATGAACATCGTCACCGTTACCCCAGCCATGCTCGCCGGGCGCACCAACGAGCTCTCCGCCCTGCTGATCGACTGCGTCCGCAATGGCTCCTCGGTCGGCTTCCTGCGCACCATCGACGCCGCTGAAGCCAGCGCCTACTGGGACGCCGTCCGCGCCGCGATGGAGTCAGGCTGCCGTGTCCTGCTGATCGCCGAACACGCAGGCCAACTGCAAGGCACCGTGCAACTGGACTTCTGCCTCAAGCCCAATGGCGTCAACCGCGCCGAGATCCAGAAACTGATCGTGCACACGAGCGCCCGCCGCCGTGGCGTGGCGGCAGCATTGATGACGAAAGAGGAAGATGTCGCCCGCGAACGCGGACGTGGATTGGTCTACCTGGACACGGAAGCCGGCAGCCCCGCCGAGGCTTTCTACCTCGCGCAAGGCTATACCTGCATCGGTGGCCTGCCGGAATACGCCTGTAGCCCCGATGGTGAATGGCGCGCCAACGCCATCTACTATAAAACGCTGTTCACGCGCAGCGCAGAGAAGGACATGGACTCGCCCCGCGCCGCAGCGTAAACAGTTCAAGCCTGCATGCGCCCCGCACCGGCAGGATCGTCACCGCGCGGCGGCGCCAGTTCGATCTTCGATTCCAGCTCGGGGAATTTGCCATGGTGGCCTTCGTACACCGCCCGAATGGCCGCCATATCCGTCTCCTGGTCGCCCGTGAGATCGAGATAATCGACCACTCCCCACTCCTTGCGCGGATAGTCGATGTACACCACCAGCAGCGGCACCTTGGCCGTCACCGCCAGGTGATAGAACCCGCTGCGCCAGTGCGGCTTGTAGCTACGCGTGCCCTCCGGCGCCAGCGCGAGCCAGAACCAGTCCGACTTCTTCATCGTCTCGGCGAGCCGCGTGATGGCGCCACTGGCCGTCCCGCGTTCCACCGGCACCGCACCCCAGCTGCGCAGCACCGGCCCGATGGTCTTGCCCGCGATCCCGCGGAACAGCTTCTCCTTGGCCAGCCAGCGGAACGGCAGCCCGATCGCCCACTTGCAGAACAGGCCCGTGAACACGTCCCAGTTGGAGGTGTGCGGATAGACCACCACCACGCCGTGCGGACCGGGCAGCGACTTGAAGCGCAGGCGCCAGCCCAGCAGGTTCAGGATGCGCAAGGACAGCCGCTGCTGCCAGGTCGGCAGGTCCTGCGGGCGCAGATAATATTGATCAGAATTTTCCAAAATTGCAGTCCAGAAATACAGCGGCCGCATTATAGCGCGGGCGTTCGCACGGCTGGAAAAACCCTTGCGAGGGCACGCGCGGTGCGGTAAGGTCGCGCGATGACCACGACCATCTATCACAACCCGCGCTGCAGCAACTCGCGCGAGACCCTGCAGCTGATCCGCGCTACCGGCATCGAGCCGTCGGTGATCGAGTACCTCGACCATCCGCCCACGCGCGACCAGCTGCGCGCGATGATCGCCAGCGCCGGCCTGACAGTGCGCGAGGCGATGCGCACCAAGGAGCCCGAATACCTGCAGCTCGGCCTGGACAACGCCACCGACGAGCAGCTGCTGGACGCGATGATAGCCCACCCCATCCTCATGAATCGCCCGTTTGTGGTGACCGAGAAGGGCGCCCGCCTGTGCCGCCCACCCGGCCTGGTGCGCGAAATCCTGCCCTGATTTTTTCACTGGAGCCGCTTGACTCCTCGTTTTGTGGGTGCTAGTTTACCGATAGGTTAATTAACCGATTGGTAAAGTCAAGTATGGACGCGCATCCCGATCACCTCAGCCTCACCTTCGCGGCCCTGGCCGACCCGACCCGTCGCGCCATCCTGGCCCGGCTGGCGGAAGGCGAGGCCTCCGTCTCGCAACTGGCCGAGCCCTTCGAGATGAGCATGCCCGCCGTGACCAAGCATCTCAAGGTTCTCGAACGGGCGCGCCTGATCTCGCGTACCCAGCACGCGCAGTACCGCCCCTGCAAGCTGGAGGCCGCGCCGCTGCGCGAGGCCACCGGCTGGATGGTGCAGTACCGTGAGCTGTGGGAGGACTCGCTGGACAAGATGGACGACTATCTCGCGGCGCTGCGGGCGCAGTCCGCGGCCCCTCATCGCAAGAAGAAGGAGACCAAACATGGCAAACGCTGACACTGCATTCATCCTGCGCCGCACCTTCGATGCGCCGCGCGAACTGGTATTCAAGATGCTGACCGAGGCTGAGCACCTCGCGCACTGGTGGGGGCCGAAGGGCTGCACCATCGCCATCAAACGCCACGAAGGGCAGCCGGGCGGCATCTTTCATTACCGGATGGATTTCGGCGGCGCGCCGGTCGATGGCATGTGGGGCCGCTTTGACTACGAGGAGATCGCGCCGCCACGCCGCGTGGTCTTCATCAACGGCTTCGCCGACGAGGAGGGCGCACGCACGCGGGGCACGATGCTGCCCGTGTGGCCGCTGGAAGTGCGCAACACGGTGACGCTGGAAGAGCAGGGTGGCCGCACGGAGCTCACCCTGCATGCGGAGCCCATCGACGCCAGCCCGGCCGAAGTGGCGGCCTTCGTGGCGATGCACGCCTCGATGGCGCAGGGCTACGGCGGCAGCTTCGACGTGCTGGATGCGTATCTGGCGAAGCTGCCGTCGAAAGGTTAACGACGAACCCTAACGCGGATCAGCCGAGGGCCGGATAGTCCGTGTAGCCCTCGTGCGACGCGTGGTAGAAGAACTCCGGCCGCGGCTCGTTCAGCGGCGCGTTTTCCTTCAGGCGGCGCGGCAGGTCCGGGTTGGCGATGAAGGCCCGGCCAAAAGCCACGGCATCGGCCTTGCCGTCTTTGATCAAGCGGTCGGCCTGTTCGCGGGTCAGCTTTTCGTTGGCGATGTAGACGCCGCCGAACTCGCGCTTGAGCAGCGGACCGAGGCTGTCGTCACCCACCGCCTCGCGGGCGCAGATGAAGGCGATACCACGCTTGCCGAGCTCCCGCGCCACATAGCCGAAGGTTTCCTGCGGCGTGGAGTCGCCCATGTCGTGCGAGTCGCGGCGCGGCGCCAGATGCATGCCGACGCGGTCCGCGCCCCACACCTCGATGCAGGCGTCCGTCACTTCGAGCATCAGGCGCGCGCGGTTCTCGATCGAGCCGCCGTATTGGTCGGTGCGCTGGTTGGTGGAGTCCTGCAGGAACTGGTCCAGCAGGTAGCCGTTGGCGCCGTGGATCTCCACCCCGTCAAAGCCGGCGCGCTTGGCGTTTTCGGCGCCCTTGCGGTAGGCCGCCACCACGCCCGGGATCTCATCCAGTGCCAGCGCGCGCGGGGTTTCGTAGTCCTTGATCGGGCGGACCAGGCTCACGTGGCCCGCCGGGCGGATCGCGCTCGGCGCCACCGGCAGGTCGCCATTCAGGAAGATCGGGTCCGAAATGCGGCCCACGTGCCACAGCTGCAGCACGATGCGGCCACCGGCGGCGTGCACCGCCTCGGTCACCTTCTTCCAGCCCGCGACCTGCTCGTCGGACCAGATGCCCGGCGTGTTGGCGTAGCCGACGCCCTGCGGCGTCACGGCCGTGGCTTCGGACAGGATCAGGCCCGCGCTGGCGCGCTGCACGTAGTACTCGACCATCAGGTCATTCGGCACGCGGCCTTCGCCCACGGCGCGCGACCGGGTCAGGGGCGCCATGATCACGCGGTTGGGCAGGGTGAGGGCACCCACCTTCAGGGGTTCAAACAGTTTGGTCATTCTTGGCTCCGTCGTTACAGCTCGTTGTTCATATGCGCGCGGAAGGCGGCGATGGTCGCCTCGTCGCGCTTGAAGAAGATCCATTGGCCCACGCGCTGGGAAGTGACCAGGCCGGCCTTTTGCAGGGTCGCCAGGTGCGCGGACACGGTGGACTGCGACAACCCCGTGCGCTGGTCGATCATCCCGGCGCACACGCCAAAGTCGAGCGGATGGTGCTGGTGCGCGAAGTGCACTTCGGGCTCCTTCAGCCATTCGAGGATCTGGCGGCGCACCGGATTGGCCAGTGCTTTGAGGATGGCGTCTATGTCCATGGGTCTTTTGTATATCGTCTTTCGACGAAATGCATATTGGGATCTTACGATATAACGGGCAAACGTGCAGAGCACGGCGCGATTTTACGTTTTTTGGGTGGCGGCGCCAGTGGGCGCGGCGGCGGCGGCGGCCTTCAGCTTGCCCGCGTACTGGTTGAGGGCGAGGCCCGCGAGCACCAGCAGGCCGGCCCCGGCCTCCCACCAGTGCAGCCCTTCATTGAGCAGGGCGGCGGCGCTGAGCAGTCCGACCACCGGCACCAGCAGGGTGAAAGGGGCGACCGTCGCCGCGGCGTACTTGCGCATCAGGACCGCCCAGATGCCGTAGCCGAAGATGGTGTTGGCGTAGGCCTGGAACAGCACCGCAAATATGGTCATGCCGTTGATGTGCTGCGCGGCCTGGGCCCACGCGTTCGCGCCTTCCATGAACCAGGACGCCAGCAGCAGCGGCGGCGTGGCGATCAGCGAGCCCCAGGCCACCAGCGACAGGGCATTCACGGCGCCCATCTTCTTGGTCGCGATGTTGGCCACGGCCCAGCAAAAGCCCGCCAGCACCACAAGAACGAAGCCCGCCAGCGTGGCTTGGCCTTCCAGATTGAGCGCGACCACGCCCATGCCGCAGAACGCAACCAGCGCACCCGCGATCTGGGCCGGGTGCGGCCGCTCGCCCAGCATCAGCACCGCAAGGCCGATGGTGAAGAAGGCCTGCAGCTGGATCACCAGCGAGGCCAGGCCCGCGGGCAATCCGAGCTTGATCCCGATGAACAGCAGCGCGAACACCAGCGCGAACTGGAAGGCGCCGTAGGTGGCGACCAGCGACCATTTCGTGTTCGGCCGCTTGACGAAGAACACCAGCGGCAGCGCCGCGAATACGAAGCGCAGGGCCGTGAACAGCACTGGCGGCAGTTCACGCAGCCCCAGTTTGATGACCACGAAGTTCACGCCCCACACGAGCACCACGCCCAGCGCGACGAGAATATCCGCAGGCGACATCGCGTGCTTGTTGGTCGACATGGTGCTCCTCCGTGGATGGCGAACGGGGATTATCGCCAATCCGGGCAAAGTCTGCCGGGTGCTATACTTTTTTTATGACCTGGCTGATCCTCCTTGCCGCCGGACTGCTCGAATGCGTCTGGGCCGTGGCACTCAAGTACACCGAAGGCTTCACCCGCTGGCTTCCATCCACGATTACCATCGTTGCCATGACGGGCAGCGTGGTCCTGCTGGGGATTGCGATGCGCAATCTGCCGCTGGGAACTGCATATGCCATCTGGACGGGGATCGGGACCGTCGGGACGGCGGTAGCGGGCATGGTGCTGCTGGGGGAGCCTGCGGGAGCGGTGCGGCTGGGATGCATCGCGCTGATCGTGGCCGGGATCGTCGGCTTGAAGATGGTAACGCCGGCGGGCTGACGATTCGGTTGCGGCTGCGGCCTGCGGGGTGTGGCCGGGGAGTGGCCACTGATCTTTGGCGCGGTGCGAGGACCGGCCAGCCGCGCGCTGTGCCTTTTTCGGCGCCGGGCGCACGCCGAGTGCCAAGCCGCGCGCGCCGCCTCCACTTATCCTTTGTCCATGCAGACCATTTCCATCATCGATTCCCACACCGGCGGCGAACCCACGCGGCTGATCCTGGACGGCGGCCCGGACCTCGGCCGTGGACCGCTGTCCGAACGCATGCGGGTGTTCCGCCGGGATTTTGACCGCTATCGCACCGCCACCGTGTGCGAGCCGCGCGGGTCGGACGTGCTGGTGGGCGCGCTGCTGTGCGAACCGCATGCTGCCGATTGCGTGGCAGGAGTCATCTTCTTCAACAACGTGGGCTATCTCGGAATGTGCGGGCATGGGACCATCGGCCTGGTGGCTTCCCTGGCCTATCTTGGCCGGATCGGACCGGGAACGCACCGCATCGATACGCCGGTCGGCGTGGTCGAAGCCACGCTGGCGGATGATGGCAGTGTGAGTATCGATAACGTGCCGTCCTGGCGTTCGCGCACCGGCGTGAGTGTTGACGTCGACGGCTTCGGCCGGGTGACAGGCGACGTGGCCTGGGGCGGCAACTGGTTCTTCCTCGTGGACGCGGATGCGCATGGGGTGGCGCTGGACGCCGCGCGCGTGGAAGCGCTGACCGCGTACACGGTGGCGATTGGCGAGGCGCTGGTCCGCGCGGGCGTAACGGGCGACGGCGGGGCGCTGATCGATCACATCGAGCTGTATGGGCGGTCGGCGTCGGGAGCGGATGCGCGCAACTTTGTACTCTGCCCCGGCAAGGCCTACGACCGTTCCCCTTGCGGTACCGGCACCAGTGCCAAGCTGGCCTGCCTCGCCGCGGACGGCGTCCTGGCCGAAGGCGCGATCTGGCGCCAGGAGAGCATCATCGGCAGCGTGTTCGAAGGATCGTATCGCCATGCAAGCGACGGCGATGCCGCGCGCATCCTGCCGACGATTCGCGGCCGGGCATGGGTCAACAGTGAGGCCAGGCTGGTCATCGACCCGAGCGATCCGTTCGCGTGGAGCCTCACCGCGCGATGATCACCCACCGCGCCGCGCTCACTGCCGCTCATATTGCGGCGGTGCTGTTTGGCCTGACCGGCATCTTCGGCGCGCTGATTCATGCCGATGCCACGGTCATCACCTCCGGACGCGCCGCCTTCGCGGTCCTGGCCCTCGGCCTGTACTCGTTGCTGCAACGCCGCTCGCTGCTGCGCGACATGACTGGCACGCGGCTCGCCACGCTGGCGGGCACCGGCCTGCTGCTCGCCGTTCATTGGGTCACATTTTTCGTCGCAGTGAAAGTCGGCGGCGTGGCCGTTGCGACGCTGGGCTTCGCCAGCTTCCCCGCGTTCATCGCCTTGCTCGATATGGCGGTCTTCCGCGAGCGGATCGGCGCCGCCGAAGGCAAGCTGCTCGCGCTGGTGACTGCTGGCCTGGTGTTGGTCACCCCATCTTTTGATTTCGGCGACAAAGGAACAGTCGGATTGATGTGGGGCCTGGCGTCCGGCCTGTCGTTCGCCCTGCTGGCCATGGCCAACCGCCGTGCCACGCGCGGCATGGACCCGACCCAGGTCGCGTTCTGGCAGAACTTCGTGGTGACCGTTTTGGTGGTCCCGTTCGCGCTCACCAAACTGGCGGCGCCAGCGCCGGTGGACTGGCTCTATCTCGGCCTGCTCGGCATCTTTTGCACCGGTCTGTCGCAAACGCTGTTCGTGCGCAGCCTGGAAGGGCTGGACGCCCGAAGCGCCGGCATGATCATCGCTTTGGAGCCTGTGTACGCAATCGCCTGCGCCTGGTGGCTGTTCGGCGAACAGCCCTCCCTGCGAATGCTGGCGGGCGCCGCCCTCATTATCTTCGCCATCGTGCTGGCAGCTCGCGGCAAGCATGCCGCCGAGACGGTGGTCACCCAGCCTTAAAGAGAATTACTCGTACCGCTCGAAATCGGGATTCGGCCGCGTCATGTAGTACCACTCATGATTCGCCTTCGCATTCGTATCCGGGAACAGGATGCGTCCGTCGAACTCCGCATGCACCGGCGACCCATCTGCCCGCACCCCGATCTGGTCACCGGCCTTCACCGGGTCAAAGCTCGCCCACGTTTTCACAAACCGGTCATCGTCGTGCAGCTTGTCGTGCACTTCGACCATCGACAGCGCTTCCATCTGATCCAGCGGGATTGGCTCCGGCGCGGGCGCATCGATGACGCCCAGGTGCGCCAGCGTATTCATGATGGCGCGGTAAGCCACCTCCGGCGCCTGCGGGTCCGCATGCTGGCCGCATTCCAGCGTCAGCGCATAGCCGCCTGTCGAACGCATGAACTCCGTGGTGCCCACTCCGTAGCGCAGCTGCAGTTCCAGGTCCAACCCATCGCCCCCTTTCGCGCGCCGCTTGACGCCCGCGCCGTAGGTGGCCAGCCATCCGTCCACGAAACGGCGCACGCCCAGCACCCGCGCCAGCGCGCGTTCCTTCTGCGCATGCTCGAACGGCTGCAGCAGACCGCCATTGTTGCGCGGCCCGACCATCACGAACGGTTCGCTTTGTGCATTGAAGGAGTGCAGGTCCAGCAGCACTTCATGCTGCGCGAGCAAAGGGCACAGCCAGTTGGCGATATGGTCCTCGAAGTCCTGCGGGTTCTCGTTCGGGAACAGGTTGCGGTTCAGGTTGCGGTCGCCCGCGCGCTGGCCCAGCTGATAGGCCAGCGGATTGGTGATCGGGACAAAGGTCACGCTCCCTGCCGCCACCGTCAGCGCGCCGGAGTCGATCTGCTCCATCACGCGCAGGATGCCCTTGGTGCCCGCCGTCTCGTTGCCATGCACGGCGCCGGTGACGATCAGTTTCACGCCGGGGCGCAGGCCGGTGTAGTTCACGGATTTGAATTGCATCTTGTTCGGAGAGCTCATACGGGGCAGAGAGGAGTGATTGCGGGGCGCCGTTATTCTACACGTCGATGACGGCGGTGTTGTCGGAGAGCCACGCCAGCAGCGCCTGCACGCGCACCACCGGATCCAGGCCGTCGGTGCGGGCGAGCGCCTCGCGCAGGCCGGGCACCATCTCGATTGTGTGGCGGCTGTCGTAGGCCGCGATCAGCAGTGCGCCCAGGGTGGCCGCGTGCGCCGGGTGCTTGCGCATGTGGCTTTCGACGATGGCGGCGAAGGTGCGCTGCATGCGCGGCGTGGGATGCGCGATGTGCGCGAACACGGTCGGCGTGTTCGCGAACGCCTCGCACAGCGTGCGCTCGATATCGTCCGGCGCCATATCCGACGGGATGTCGAAATAGGCCCGGTTCCAGCGCGTGCGCGCATGCGGATGGCCGGGCGGGAAGGCGTCGATGGTCTCCAGCCCGAGCTTGCGGCTGGCCCAGGAGATGGCCTGCGCAAGATTGTCGATCAGATTGGGCATCGCGGCAGGTCAGTAGCTGGAACCGTCCTTGTGGGTAAAGCGCCATTTGCCGTCTGGGCCCATGTGCGCGGCCACGTCGTCGTCCGGATAGTCCGGTTCATCGCCCGGCGTGCGGTCGCCGACTTCCAGGTAGACCACGTCGCGGTCCGTGCGGTTCACCAGTTGGTGCGCGTCGCCTGTCCCATGCGGGAAGCCGGCGCACATGCCGGGAGCCAGCTGGGTTTCGCCCGCGTTGGTGACGAGCGTCGGCGCGCCTTCCAGGATGTAGATGAATTCGTCCTGCTTCGTGTGCGAGTGGCGCAGCGCGGAGGCGGCGCCCGGCGGCACGCGGGTCAGGTTCACGCCGAAGTTGGTCAGCCCAAACGCATCGCCCAGGGCACGCTTGGTGCGGCCCGCCACGCGCGGCTGATACGGGGCAGGGTAGCCCGAGGTGCTTCGGAGGGCCACCTCTTCGGCGGCGATGGCGATGACGCCTTCAAGTTTGACCATGATTCAGGTACGGACGTGTGTGCGGGCCACGATTGTAGCGCTCCGTCCCGCCGCGTGCTGGCTGGGGCCTGCTTTTCGCCGGCACAAGTAAAAAGGGTGCTCCGTTGTGGAGCGCCCTCTTGGACGAGCAGGCAGTCAGGCTGCTGGCCCGGTGCCGCCGAAGCGGCCCGCGCGGAAGTCCTCGACCGCCTGGTAAATCTCGGCCTGGGTGTTCATCACGAACGGACCGTATTGCGCGATCGGCTCCCCGAGCGGCTGGCCCGCGATGAGCAGCAGGCGCGCGTCCGACGATGCGGTGATGCGTACGCCGTCCGCTTGCGGCGGATTGGCCAGGATCGCCATCCGTCCTGCCGGCACGGCCTTGCCTTCGATGACCGCCTCGCCGCGGAACACGTACACGAACGCGTTGTGGGTCGCGGGGATCGGCTGCTCGAAGTGCGCGCCTGCGGGCAAAGCGATGTCCAGGTATAGCGGCTGCGTCACCTCACGCTGCACGGCACCTGCGATGCCGTGGCTGGTCCCGGCGATCACCTGCACTTCGGCGCCGTCGGGCGTCGTAAAGCGCGGGATCTCGGCGGAGGGGATATCGCGGTACCACGGGTCGCGCATCTTGTCCTTGGCGGGGAGGTTAAGCCACAGCTGGAAGCCTTCCATCAGGCCTTCGCTCTGCTCCGGCATCTCCGAGTGCGCCACGCCGCGGCCTGCGGTCATCCATTGCACGCCGCCGTCGGTGATCAAGCCTTCGTGCCCGGCGCTGTCGCGGTGGCGCATGCGGCCGTGGATCATGTAGGTCACGGTCTCGAAGCCGCGGTGCGGGTGCTCCGGGAAGCCGGCGATGTAGTCGCCCGCCTTGTCGCTCCCGAAAGCGTCCAGCATCAGGAACGGATCGAGACGCCGCTGCAGCGGCCCGGTGAGCACGCGGTTGATCTTCACCCCCGCGCCATCCATCACAAACTGGCCGCCGACCAGGCGTTCCACGATGCGGCTCTGCTGCACACGGCCAAATTCAGCTTGCGTCGTCATCTCAATGCTCCTTTCTTCATGAAGCGCGGGCCGCATCTCTGGCGGCCCGCACGAATCGTCCAGTCTACATTGACTGGAACGGATTTAAGCGACGGCTTCGGCGATCTGCTCGTTGGCGGCCGCCTGCGCCTTGGCGACGGCGTCGGCACCCATGCCATGGCCTTCCGAGTAGATGTAGGTCACGTCGGTCAGGCCCACGAAGCCCAGGAAGGTCTTCAGGTGCGCCAGCTGCACGTCGTTGCCGCCATCTTTATGGAAGCCGCCGCGCGACAGGGCCACGTACACCTTCTTGTTCTTCAGCAGGCCTTCCGGGCCGGTCGCAGTGTAGCGGAAGGTCACGCCAGCGCGGGCGATGGCGTCGAACCAGCTTTTCAGCTGCACGGTGATGCCAAAGTTGTACATCGGCGCGCCGATCACGATCACGTCCGCCGCCTGCACCTGGGCGATCAGCGCATCGTCGAGCGCCACTCGGGCGGCCTGCTCGGCGGAGCGCTGGTCGGCGGGCGTGAACAGGGCCTGCAGCGCGGCCTGGTCCAGCACCGGGTGCGGGTCGGAGGCCAGGTCGCGGCGGGTCACCCTGGCGCCTTCGCTGCGCTGGACCAGCTTGGCGACGATGGAGTCGGCCATGCGGGTGGACTCGGAACCGGTGCTGCGGGCGCTGGAATTGATCTGCAGGATGTTCATGGTGGTGTCCTCTTGTGTGTCTGTTTGAACTGCGATGGAGACACTATACGGGTTCCATAATTGCTGCGGAAGCCATGAAAATGGATTACATTGTTCTATGAATGGAACAATCGACCAATGCATAAGTGAGCCGCACCATGGAACTCGAAGCCAACGATCTTCTACTTTTCGCCCGCATCGTCGATAGCGGGAGCATCAGCAAGGCCGCGCAACGCCTGGACCTGCCCAAGTCCACCGTCTCGCGCCGCCTCTCGCAGCTGGAGGCACACCTGGGCGAGCGCCTGCTGCAGCGGACCACGCGCACGCTGGTCCTGACCGAATTCGGCACCACGCTGCTGGAGCACGCGCGCAAGGTGGCGGAGGAGGTGGAGGCCGCGGGCGCGCTGGCCCAGCACCGCCAGGCTGCGCCGAGTGGCCGATTGCGCATCTCCATGCCGGGAGATCTCGCCATGCTGGGCATGTACCGCATGCTGGCCGAGTTCTCGCAGCGCTACCCGCAAGTGACGCTGGAGCTGGACCTGTCGCCGCGCCGCGTGGATTTGGTGGCGGAAGGGTTTGACCTCGCGATCCGCATGGGCGACCTGCCCGATGATGCGTCGCTGGCTGCGCGCCGCATCATGACGCAGCGCCCCGGCCTGTTTGCCTCGCCGGCCTACATCGCGCGGCGCGGCCTGCCCGAGCATCCCGACCAGTTGGTGGACCACGACCTGCTGTGCATCCTCGCGCGTCCCGGCGCGTCCGCCGCCTGGGTCCTCCAGCGCGGCAAGACCACTTGGCAGCGTGAACTTCCGGCCAGGATGATGGCCAATTCGCCCGACCTGCTGGCGCGCATGGCCTTCGCCGGCTTGGGCATCGCCGCCAGCTCCTTCATCTTCGCCCAGCCGATGCTCGACCGCGGCGAGCTGGTACACGTACTGCCGGAATGGGAGATGCCCGAGGCGCACGGCTGGGCCGTCTTCCCCGGCCGCCGCCTCATGCCCGCCAAAGTCCGTGCCTTCCTCGACATGGTCACGGACGCCAACTGCAAGGAGCAGCTGCTGAAGCAAATATAGAACGCTCATTCTCCCCACACCGGGGACGTACCCCGCTCCCAGGCAAGGGACGTACCCCGGATTACCGGGGTAGGACTGCTCCTAATCGGCGCTTATTCACTCTCGACCAGTTATTGAAATAACCAATTCAATCAACGATTTGGCCGTGTGGGGATAATGTGGGCTCATTTGCCAAAACGGGGACGTACCCCGGTCTGGGAACGGGGTACGTCCCCGGTGTTTGCTGGGGACGCGACGAAAGGAGGGGCTGCGGATGCGGCGTGGGGGAGGCTGGAAAGCGCGGCGCAGGAGGCGGCCGCGCCGTAAAATCAGGCGGGCCGGTTGCCCATCAATTCGCCGAGGCGGATGGAGCGCTGCGGCGCCCAGTCGGCGTTGAAGCGGATGGTGCCCGGCTTGAACAGCATGACCACCGTGGACCCAAGCAGGAAGCGGCCCATCTCTTCGCCTTTGCGCAGCACGATCTGCTGGTCCGCGTAAGTCCACTCACGCACCGCGCCGCCGCGCGGCGGGTTGACCACGCCGTGCCACACCGTCGCCATGCTGCCGACGATGGTCGCGCCCACCAGCACCATCACAAACGTGCCGTAGGCTTCGGACTCGAACACGCACACCACGCGCTCGTTGCGCGCAAAGAGGCCAGGTACGCCGCGCGCCGTGGTCGGATTCACCGAGAACAGCTCGCCCGGCACGTAGATCATGCGCGTCAAGCGCCCGTCGCAGGGCATGTGGATGCGGTGATAGTCCTTGGGGCTCAGGTACAGGTTCGCAAAGCTCCCGTGCTGGAAGTGTGCGGCCAGCCCAGCATCGCCACCGATCAGCGCCGCCGTGGTGAAGGCATGGCCCTTGGCCTGGAAAATCTGGTGGTCCTGCACCTCGCCGAACTGGCTGATGGCCCCATCGACGGGGCTCACGAAATCGGCCTGCGCCAGCGGCCGCGCGCCATCCTTCAGCGGCCGGGTAAAGAAGTCGTTGAAGCTCGCGTAGCTCGCGATGTCCGGATTGACCGCTTCCTCCATATTGACCCCGTACTTGGCCACGAACCACTTGATCAGGCGCGTGGTCTGCGGCCCGCCCTTGGCGCCGGCCACGCGGCCAGCCAGCGAGGTGAGTGCCCGTTTCGGCAGAAAGTATTGCGGCAGGACTTTGATACGGTCGGACACGATGCTGTTCTTCTGTCTATGGCGATGCGCGATTATAACGAGCTTCCCGCAATGCGAAAGCCTGTATGCATATAAAATAAATGTTCTCCAAGACAACAAAATCGGAGACGGATGGGTGACAATAGTCGGCTTTGCCGAACCACTTTTGCCCGCTCCGATGTCCATGCATACGCAGTTCCGCCTCACCGTCCTTGCCGCCGCTGTCGCGGCCTGCCTCCCGGTCTCCGTCTTCGCCCAGCAGCCCGCGCCCACAAAGAAGGCCGAGGCGCCCGCCAACAAGGTCGAGATCAACGCCGCCGCCACCAGCACTTACGACCCGCGCCGTGACGACACAGCCAGCAAGATCGTGGTGAGCCACGATGAGATCATCAAGTACGGCGACACCAATGTGCTCGATGTGCTCAAGCGCGTGCCCGGAGTGACCGTGAGCGGTGGCGGTGGCCGTATGGGCGGCGAGGTCCGCATGCGGGGCCTGGGCAGCGGCTACACGCAGATCCTCATCAACGGCGAGCGCGCCCCGGCCGGGTTCTCGATGGACTCCCTGTCGCCGGACGTCATCGAGCGTATCGAAGTGCTGCGCGCGGCCAGCGCCGAGTTCTCGACGCAGTCGATCGCCGGCACCATCAACATCGTGCTGCGCCGGGCCATCTCCACGCGCCAGCGCGAGCTGAAGGCGGGTTATTCGGGCGGCCAGGGCCTGCGCTCGCCCAACGCCAACCTGCAGATTTCAGACCGCATGGGCACCATGTCCTACTCGGTTGCGCTGAACGCGGTGAACAACCGCTTTGACCGGCATTCGCCGACCGTCGAGGAATTCACGGACAACAGCACCGGCGTGACCAGCGTGCGCGAATCCGATCCGTCCATGGAGGGCGGTTTCAAGGGCCTCAACGCGGCGCCGCGCATCAACTGGAACCTGGCCAACGGCGACACGCTGACGTCGCAGAGCTTCATCAACCTGAATCGCCTGCAGATGAACAGCGACCAGCAGGTGACCACGGTGAGCGGCCTGGCGCCGGCCTTCCCGAACACCAGCATGCACACCACCAACGAGGGCGCGTTCGTGCGTTCGGACCTGAACTGGGTCCATAAACTGGGTGGCAGCGCCAAGCTGGATACCAAGATCGGCTTCAACTACAACACCAGCGACAATGAGCAGCGCCGCCGCGGCGGACGCACTGCGGGCGTGGACCTGCTCGACAGCCGCATCGACACCGACAGCACCGAGAAGGGTCTCAGTACCACTGGCAAGTACACCACGCCGATCATGGAAGGCCACTCGCTGGCGATGGGCTGGGACGGCGGCTACACCACACGCGACGAAGACCGCGTGCAGCAAGACCAGCCGGCCGCGCCGCAGTATGACGTCTACGCAGCCAAGGTCGCGCGCTTCGCCGCCTTCGCGCAGGACGAGTGGAGCCTGACCAAGCAGCTGTCCGTGTACCTCGGCGCGCGCTGGGAAGGCATTCGCACCACCAGCACCGGTTCGGGCTTCGCGGATTCGACCTCGCGCCTGTCGGTCTGGAGCCCGGTGGCGCAGGTGCTGTACAAGCTCCCCAACAGCAAAGCGGACCAGGTCCGCTTGGCGCTCACGCGCACCTTCAAGGCGCCTGGCGCCGGGCAGCTGATCCCGCGCCGCACACCGTCCATCAACAACAGCGAACTTGAGCCGGACACCATGGGCAATCCGGACCTGAAGCCGGAGCAGGCCACCGGCATCGATGCGTCGTACGAGCATTACTGGCCGCAGGGCGGAGTGTTCTCGGTGGCCGCGTCGGCGCGCCGCATCACGGACTTCACGCGCCAGGCCATCGTGCTGGCGGACGACGGCCGCTGGGTGTCCATGCCCGTCAACGACGGCACCGCCAACACCCGCAGCCTGGAGATCGAAGCCAAGTTCCCGGTCAAGATCTTCTTCCCCGAAGGCCCGGCGCTGGACGTGCGCGCGAACGTGAGCCGCAACTGGTCCTCGGTCGACGCCGTGCCGGGCCCGAACAACCGCCTGGACCAGCAGACGCCTCTCTCGGCCACCCTGGGCCTGGACTACAAGCTGGGCGCCCTGACCATGGGCGGCAGCTACGTCTTCCGCAACGGTGGCCCGGTGCGCATCTCGGCGACGCAGGCCGCTTACCAGACCGTGCGCCGCGATGTGGACGTGTACGGGCTGTGGAAGTTCGATCCGAAAAACCAGCTGCGCGTCACCATCGGTAACGTGCTGGCGCAGGACTGGGTCAGCGAATCGTTCTACGAGGACGCGCGTACCGCATCGCACCGCCGCATCGTCTACCCCGGCACCATGCTGGTGCGCGTGATGATGGAGATGAAGTTCTGATGAAGGTTGGCGCACTCGCTCACGCCATCGCGTTGGCGCTGGGCGCGTCGGCTGCTGCTGGCGCCAGCGCCGCACAGCAGCAGTCCGCACCCGCAACACCCGCAGCACCCGCAGCAACCGCAGCACCCGCAACGCCAGCAGCACCATTAGCAGAAGCCAAGGCATCGGCCCCTCCCAGCACGGTGGAAGTCAACGGCTCCGCCGCCAGCAACTACGACCCGCGCCGCGACGACACCGCGAGCCGCATCGTGGTTGGCCGCGACGAGGTCCTCAAGTACGGCGACCAGACCGTGCTCGATGTGCTCAAGCGCCTGCCCGGCGTGACCGTGTCCGGCAGTGCCGTGCGTATGCGCGGCCTGACCGGCTACACCCAGCTGCTGCTGAACGGCGAACGTCCGCCCGCCGGTTTTTCCCTCGATACGGTGGCGCCGGACCTGATCGAGCGGATCGAGATCGTGCGCGCCGCGACGGCGGAGTTTTCGACCCAGGCTATCGCAGGCACAATCAACGTGGTGCTCAAGAAGTCGGTGGAAAAAGCCTCGCTGGAATTCCGCGGCGGCGCGGGCTTCGGCCATGATTACTGGTCCCCGGGCGGCACCATGACCATCTCGGACAAGAATGGCCGCCGCTCCTGGAACTTCACCGTCTACGCAGCCCACAGCGGGCATGACGGCGACACCACTGCACTGGAAACGGCGGCCGATCCGAGCGGCCGCCCGACCCTGCGCCGCGAGTACTCGGACCATACGTCGAGCAGCTTCGACATGTTCAACCTGAGTGGCCGCATCAACTGGACGCTGGCTGGCGGGAACACGCTGACCTGGCAGAACTTCCTGAATACCTCGCGCCTGCGCGACCGCCCGTTCTCGCGCAGTACCACCACGCTTGGCCTGCCGCCGGTGAACCCGAATGTGGACAGCTTCATCGACGGCCACACGGAGACCCTGCGCTCGGACCTGAACTATGTCGCCAAGCTGGGGAACAGCGCCAAGCTGGAATCCAAGATCGGCATCACTGCGATGCGCAACATGAAGCGTGACCGGGAGCTGGGCTTCGACCAACCCTCCGTGATTACGCAGGACCGGCGCGAGAAAACACGGAACAGCGAAGCGGCGCTGACCACCACCGGCAAGTATGCGCGCCCTCTAGTTGAAGGCCATGCCGCGGCGGCGGGCTGGGAAGCCGGCCTGTCCCGCCTGGACACCGACAACTGGCTGGCCGAACTCGCGCAGCCGGAGACTATGCAGACCTACCGCGCCTCGGTCTCGCGCCTGGCCTTGTACGCGCAAGACGAATGGACGCTTACGCCGCGCTTTTCGGTCTACCTGGGCGGCCGCTGGGAAGGCGTGCGCACCCACAGCGAGGGGAGTGGCTTCGCGCCCATCACCACCAGCACCAGTGTCCTCAGCCCCTTGATGCACACGCTGTGGAAGATCCCCGGTTCCAAGTCGGATCAGCTGCGCTTCGCCCTCACGCGGACCTACAAGGCGCCCACGGCCTTCATGCTCACGCCGCGCCGCACGCTGGCGATCAACAATTCGCCGACCACGCCGGACTCGGACGGCAATCCTGCGCTCAAGCCGGAATTGGCGACGGGCCTGGACCTCACGTTCGAACACTACCTGGAAGCGAATGGCGGGCTGCTGTCGGCCAACGTGTCGCGGCGCGCGATCAGCCATTACATCCGCAACACGCTGCAGCGCGTGGGCGACCGCTGGGTCGTGGCACCGGCCAACGTGGGCGATGCGCGCACCTGGGGCATCGAACTCGAAGCCAAGCTGCCGCTCAAGACCCTCATCGCCAACGCACCGGCGGTGGACTTGCGCGCAAGCCTGAGCCGCCATTGGTCGAGCGTGGACGCGGTGCCGGGGCCGGACAACCGCCTCGATAACCAGTCGCCGGTCTCCGCGACCTTTGGCGCCGACTACAGGGCGGGCCAGCTGACCGCCGGCACCAGCTTCACCTTCTCCAACGGCGGCTGGGCGCGCACGGCGCTCAACCAGTGGCGCTACACCTCGGTGGACCGCAGCATGGACGTCTACGCGCTGTGGAAGTTCGACAGCCATCTCGCCTTGCGCGTCACCCTCGTCAATGCGCTGGCTGGGGACAGCACGCCCGCGACGCTGTTCCAGGACGATGCCGGCACCCAGTACCGCCGCTCGGTGGAGCTGCCGCTGCTGCGCGGCCGCATCCTGGTGGAGTACAAATACTAATGCGCGCTGCCGCCTGGTCCTTGCTGTCACTGGCCGTAGCGGGCGGCGCCACGGCGCAGGAAGCACCGTCCCGGCCCGCGGACAAGGCCGGGGCACCGGCCACGGTGACGCCGCCGGCGCCGGCGAACAAGGTCGAAGTCAAGGCGAAGGCGGAGGCCTACGATCCGCGCCGCGACGACACGGCCAGCAAGATCGTGGTTGGCCGCGAGGAACTGCTCAAGTACGGCGACCCGTCCGCGCTCGATGTACTCAAGCGCCTGCCCGGCGTAACCGTCAGCCGCGGCGCGGTGCAAATGCGTGGCATGGCGGGCTATACGCAGGTGCTGGTCAACGGCGAACGGCCTCCGTCCGGCTTCTCGCTCGACGCGGTGGCGCCGGAGTCCATCGAAAAGATCGAGATCGTGCGCGCGGCGACGGCCGAGTATTCGACCCAGGCGGTGGCGGGTACCATCAACATCGTGTTGAAGAAGTTGGTTGAGAAGGCTGCCCGCAGCGTGAGCGTGGGCCTCGGCACTGGCGATGCCTACCGCCAGCGCCGGGTCAACTTCTCGCTGGCGGACAAGGACGGCAAGCTGTCCTGGTCCGTGTTCGGTGGCGCCCAGCGCAACGAAAACAGCCCCGCCACGGAGGTGGAGGAGGGCGGAGCGGATGCTGTCGGCATGCCCGATCTGCTGCGCCGCATTCACACTTACGGCCACACGGTCAACCAGGGCCTGGACCTCGGCGCCCGCCTGGTCTGGTCGCTCGGCGACGGCGAGAGCCTCAGCTGGCAGAATTTCGTCAACCGCTCCCACGGCGGTGGCGATAGTTATGGACGCAGCGTGACGGAGCTCGGCACGGCGCGGCCATACCCCAACGTGGACTCGCTGACGGATTACGGCCGCCTGTTTGCGCGCTCGGAGCTCAACTGGGTCGCCAAGTTCGCGGGCGGCAAGCTCGATGCGAAGCTGAGCGCCTACGGCTCGCGCAACGACCGCGATGCCCACATCACGGGCTACGAGCGCCCGGAGCTGCTGACCCAGGACCGCAGCGAGACCATCGAGAGCCGCGAGCATGGCGTCACCAGCACCGGCAAATACTCGCGCTCCCTGTTCGACAAGCACAGTGCGGCCTTCGGCTGGGATGCGGGCACTTCGCGTGCGGCCACGGACAACCTGATGGACGAGCGCCTGCTGGTCAACAGTGTGCCGAAGCGGAACCTGATCGACCAGACCTTCAGCGCGGAAGTCACGCGCCTCGCCCTGTTCGCGCAAGACGAGTGGAATATCACACCGCGCGTCTCGACCTACGTCGGCGCGCGCTGGGAAGGCGTGCGCACTCACGCCTCCGGCACCAGCTTCGATAGCCTGGCCAGCACCACCAGCGTGTTCAGCCCCCTGTTCCACGTGCTGTGGAAGCTGCCAGACACCAAGGCGGACCAGTTGCGCTTCGCCTTCACGCGCACCTACCGGCCGCCCGCGCTGTACAGCCTCACGCCGCGCCGCTCTCTGTCCGTCAACAACTCGCAAACGACGCCAGACTACCAAGGAAACCCGGACTTGAAGCCGGAACTGGCCACCGGCCTGGACCTGACCTTCGAACACTACTTCGGCAGCGATGGCGGCCTGTTGTCGGCTGGCGTGTCCACCCGCCGCATCGACCACTACATCCGCAACACCATCCAGCTGGTGGGCGACCGCTGGGTGAACGCCCCCGCCAACATCGGCAACGCCACCACGCGCGGTCTGGAGCTGGAGGCCAAATTCCCGCTCAAGACCTTCTTCGCGAACGCACCCGCCATCGACGTGCGGGCGAACCTGAGCCGCAACTGGTCCACGGTGGATGCGGTCCCCGGTCCGCATAACCGGCTGGATAACCAGACCCCGGTCTCGTTCAAGGCCGCGCTGGACCACAAGGCGGGGCGCCTGACCACGGGCACGAGCTTCAACTTCACCAACGGGGGCTGGGTGCGCGTCTCCGCCACCGAAACCAGCTACACCTCGGTGAACCGCGAGGTGGAGGTCTACGCGCTGTGGAAGTTCGACCCGAAGCTGTCCCTGCGCGCCACGGCCTACCATGAGCTGAACGACCAGACCACGGCCACGGGTTATCAGGACGCCTACGGCACGTTGTACACCCGCTCCACCGTGGGCAACCGCAGCTTCCTGCGGGTTCAGCTCGAGTATAAGTTCTGATAGTATCGGTCGCACCATGACCTCCGCCCCGACCCTCGAATCGAATGCCCTGCAGGCCGCGCTGGCCGAGGTGCGCGAACTGCAGCGCACCGTGACCGTGCTGCGCGAGGAGCTGGAAGCGGCGCACATGGAGCGCGCCCGTCAGGTGCAGGACGCCGCCGCCACCGCCCACATCGAGCTGCAGCAGGCCCGTGCCACGGTCAGCGCGCTGCGCGATGCGCTGGAGCTGGCGCGGGCGGACCAGGAGGCGGCCGTCAAGCAGGCCACTCTTGGCACGATGGCGGAGGTGACCCAGCTGCGCGAGGCCATCGTGGTGCTGCGCGAACAGCTGGAGCAGGCGCACGCCGGCAAGGAGGACGCCGTAATGCAGATGGCCGCGGCTCACCGCGCCGAACTGACCCACCTGCACGAGACGGTGCGCGTGCTGCGCGATGAACTGGAGGCCCGCCATGGATAGCCGGGTACGCGGCAGCGTCGCCGCCAACGACAGCGCGGCTGCTTCGCAAGGCCGCCGGCTGCGGCAGGCTGAGTTGCTGCTGGAAGTGTCGCGCCGCATGGCGGCCTTCGACACGCTGGATGACATCCTCACTGCGCTGGTGGACATCACCACCGAGGAGCTGAGCGCCGAGCGTGGAACGCTGTTCCTCAATGATCCTGAGACCAATGAACTGTTTTCACGGGTCGCGCAGGGGAACAACCAGCGCGAGATCCGCCTGCTGAACAGCACGGGCATTGCGGGCCACGTGTTCACGACCGGCGAGCCGCTGCTGATCCACGATGCCTATGCCGACGAACGCTTCAACCGCACGATCGACGAGCAGACGGGCTTCGTTACCCGCAACATCCTGTGCGTCCCGATCCGCACGGTGAAGGGCGAGATCATCGGCGTGTCGCAAACGCTGAACAAGAAGCGCGGCAAGTTCACCCGCAACGACCTGCAGCTGCTGGAGGCCTTGACTACGCAGGGTACGCTGGCCCTGCAAAGCGCGCGCTTCCTGGAGCGGATGAAGAAGGTGCGGCGCCAGGAGATGGAATTCATCGACGTCGTCTCTGAAGTCACTGCCGACATCAAGCTCGGTTCGCTGTTGCAGAAGGTGATGGGCGAGGCCACGCGCATGCTCAACGCCGAGCGCTCCACGCTCTTCCTGAACGATGAGAAGACCAGCGAACTGTGGTCGGAGGTTGGGCAGGGCCTGGCGTCGATGCAGATTCGTCTCCCGAATTCGGCCGGTATCGCAGGCGCGGTGTTCACGTCGGGGAAGACCATCAACATCCCGTACGCGTACGCGGATTTGCGCTTCAATCCGGCCTTCGACAAGAAGACCGGCTTCTTCACCCGCTCGATCCTGTGCGTCCCCATCGTCAACAAGCATGGCAAGACAATCGGCGTGACCCAAGTGCTCAACAAGCGTGGCGGCACCTTCACGGCGGAGGACGAATCGCGCCTGCGTGCGTTCACGGCGCAGATCTCCATCGCGCTGGAGAACGCGAAGCTGTTCGCGGACGTGCAGCAGATGAAGAACTACAACGAGGCCATGCTGGAATCGATGTCCAGCGGCGTCGTGACGCTCGATGAAGCGGAGAAGATCGTCACCTGCAACGCGGCGGGCCTGCGCATCCTGCGCACCCAGCCCGACGGGATACTGGGCCGCGCGGCGGCGGAATTCTTCAGCGGCCCCAATGAGTGGGTCATGGCGCGCCTGCACCAGGTGGAGACCACCCAGGCGGCGGAGCTGGCGATGGACGCGGAGCTGGTGGTCGGCGGCGATACGCTGTCGGTCAACTTCAGCGTGCAGCCGCTGCTCTCGACGGAAAAGAAGCGCATCGGCTGGATGCTGATGATTGAGGATATCTCCAACGAAAAGCGCCTGCGCTCGACCATGTCGCGCTACATGGACCCGGGCATCGCGGACCAGATGGTCGCCAATGGCGCCGAGGCCCTGGGCGGCAAGAACGTGCCGGCCACGGTGCTGTTCTCGGACATCCGTAACTTCACCACCATCACCGAGCAGCTGGGCGCCCAGGGCACGGTGGCACTGCTGAACGAGTACTTCACCATGATGGTCGACTGCATCCAGCGCGAAGAGGGCATGCTCGACAAATTCATCGGCGACGCGATCATGGCGGCCTTCGGTATCCCGTTCGCGCATGACGATGACCCTGACCGCGGAGTGCGCACGGCCATTGCGATGATCACCGAGCTGCGCGCCTGGAACCAGTCCCGTATCGCGGACGGCAAGCTGCCGGTGGAGATCGGGATCGGGCTGAACTCGGACCTCGTCGTCTCCGGGAATATCGGCTCCAAGAAGCGCATGGACTACACCATCATTGGCGATGGCGTGAACCTGGCGGCGCGGCTGGAGTCGGCCTGCAAGAACTACGGCGCCAGCATCCTGGTCTCCGAACAGACCTGGCGTGCGGTGCGCGGCACCTACCGCATGCGCGAGCTGGATATCGTCATCGTCAAGGGCAAGACTCGGCCGGTGGCGATTTACGAGGTGATGGACCACCACACCGGCGAGACCTATCCGCATCTGATCGATGCGCTGGGACTGTTCCGCAATGGACTTGAAAAATACCGGGCGCGCGAGTTCGCGCGGGCGCAGGCCCTGTTCGGGCAGGTGCTCAAGCTGAACGCGGCCGACCAGGCGGCCCAGATGTATGTGGAGCGCTGCGCGCACTATCTGGCGCATCCCCCGGCGCCCGAGTGGGACGGGGTGTTCGTCATGGAAGAGAAGTAGGCCCTACTTCGTCCGCTTGAGCGTCATCTGGAACACGGAGAACCAGGCGCCATCCTTGCCTCGGCTTTCCGTGAAGGCCTGGATGCTGTCCTCACCCAGGGGATTCCAGCGCACCCGGTATGAGTTGGCCGGGCCGTGCGCCAGCTGCTCGTTGGGCGGGAAATACAGCGCGTTGGCGGCACTCTCCATCGCGCCGCGCGCATAGGTGTCGCCACTGTCCAGGTACATGTACTCGACCGCCTTCGACACCGGATTCCAGTAGTACGTAGTCTCGCCCACCACATCCGGCTTGCCGCTGGTGCGCACCGTGTGCGTGTCCCGCAACGCGCGGCCGTCCAGCACCCAGGCGAAGCAATGCTCGTCCGAGCTCAAAGTCATTGGAATATCGCCCTTCCAGCAATGGCCGGCCAGATAGGCCATGGGGGCGAGCGGCGTGGCCGGTGCCGCATGCACGGGTGCGGCCAGGGCGAACAGGACGACTGGGATGAGGGAAGCGAAGCGCATGGCGCCAATCTATGCCCGTGCGCGCGCCAAGTCAATCGTGCGCAGGGTCCGTTTGGATGACGCGCTACGCGAGCCGCATCAGCACCGCGCCGCAGGCAATCGCCGTCACCGCGGCCACGCGTGTGCGGCTGATCTTTTCCTTGAGGACCAGGCCTGCGATGGCGGTCGCGAACAGGATCGACGTTTCGCGCAGCGCGGCCACGGTGGCCACCGGCGCGCGCGTCATGGCCCACACGGCGATGCCGTAGGATCCCAGGCTGCCCAGGCCTCCGATGAAGAACGCGCGCGGATGGCCGAGGCCATAGCTGAGGAGGCGGCGGGTGCCAGTACGCGCAATCGTATAGAGCAAAAAGCCGATCCCGGTCAGCAGGAAGATCCACAGCACGTACGCCACCGCAGCGCCCGAGCGGCGCACGCCGATGCCATCGACCAGCGTGTAGGACGCGATCAGCACCGCGACCGTGAGGGCATAGGGCAGGGCACGGCCATGGGCCTCGCCACGGCGGTGCCGGTCTGCGCAAATGGCGAGGATGCCGCCGCAGATGCAGGCAATCGCCAGCCACTGGCCCATGTGCAGGCGCTCGTGCGCGAGCGGCAGGCTGGCGACAGCCACCAGCAGCGGCGCGGTGCCGCGCATCAGCGGATAGGAAAAGCTCACGTCGCCCTGGCGGTAGGTTTCGGCCAGCAGGGCGCAATAGACCACCTGGATGATGGAAGAGGCGGCGGCGAAGGGCCAGCTGTCCGGTGCGGGTGGCGGCAGCGGGAGCACCAGCAGCGCGGCACCGGCCATGACGCCGGCGCCGGTGCTCACCAGCGCGGTACCGAGCAGCACATCGCGGCCGCCCTTGATGATCGCATTCCAGATCGCGTGGAACAGGGCCGCGCAGAGCACGGCCGCGACGACGGTTCCGCTCATGGGGCTCCGGCGGCTCCGCTCATGCGATCCGCATGTGATGGCTGCGGAAGTAGCGCAGCGCCACCGCCACGCCGACGGCCTGCATCGCCGCGCAGATGAAGAAGGTGGTGCCGATGCGCCAGTCGTTGGGCGGCAGGTGGCTGACCGCGCCGAGGATGGCGGTGCCCGCCAGCGGCATGAAGATCAGACCCAGACTGCTGATCGACTGCAGGGATCCCATCAACTCGCCCTGCTCGCTGGCGGGCGTGAGCTTGGACACGATGCCTTGCAGTGCGGGACCAGCGGCGAAGGCCAGCAGGTTACAGAGGATGAACACATACATCATCCACCCATGCGTGGCCAGGCCATACAGCACGTAGGTGATCCCACCCGAAACCAGGCCAATGACCGACAGCCGCACTTCGCCAAAGCGGCGGATCAGCACCGCCATCAGGCCCGCCTGAACGCCGGCGGCGCACAGGCCGACGCAGAACATGGCGATGCCGTTTTCGCGCGGCGTCCAGTCAAAGCGGAAGGTGGTGTACAGCACCCAGGTGGTGTGCAGCATCATCTGCGCGCAAGTGGTGAGCGCGAACACGATCACCAGGCCGCGGATGTCTTTGCGGCGCACGAGTTTGAACAGCGCGCTGAGGGGATTGATCTTGTTCCAGTCGAACGGCGCGCGCTCGCGGGCGGGCAGCGACTCGGGCACCACGAAGAAGCCATACACGAAGTTGCAGGCACTGAGCCCGGCGGCAACGTAGAACGGCAGGTGCAGGTTGACGTTCCCCAGCAGGCCGCCCAGCATCGGTCCGCAGATGAAGCCGAGGCCAAACGCCGCGCCGACTTTGCCGAAACTGCTGGCGCGGTTCTCCGGCGTCGAGATGTCCGAGGCGTAGGCCGAGGCGACCGACATCGAAGCCGAGGACATGCCGCCGATGACGCGGCCCACGAACATGAAGGCCAGGGTGGGCGCCCACGCGGTGGCGAGGAAGTTGATGCACATGCCCGCCATGGAATACAGCAGCACCGGGCGGCGGCCCACGCGGTCGCTGATCGCGCCGAGCATGGGCATGAAGAGGAACTGCATCAGCCCGAAGGTCATGGACATCACGCCGAACCACCAGGCCTGCTGGTCGCGTGCATGCACGAACTCACCGACCAAGACCGGCAGCACGGGGACGATCAGGCCAATCCCGAGCATGTCGATGAACACACAGACCAGGACGAAATTCAGGTTCGCGGCGCGGACCGGCGCGTGCGGGACGGCGGACGGAATACTCATGGGCGGGGGCGGGGTGGCATGCGTGACAAAGCGGCTATGTTATCGCAATCACCACCGCTGCGCTCATACTCAGCTTATGCCCGCGGACCACTCGTCGGCGAAGCGTGCGCGGAATTCGTGCAGGTCCGCCAGCCGCTGGTCGCCGATGCGGCGCGCTTCCGCGGTATTCATCATGCCGGGCAGGGTCGCCAGCTTGACGATGATGTGGTCCAGCGCATAGGTGCGGTCGTCCAGGTCGCGCGCTTCGGCCAAGGGGTCGTTCGGGTGGGCCAGCATGGAACCCATGCGGCCCGCAATGTAGAACAGGCGCGCCAGGCCGACGGCGCCCAGTGCGTCCAACCGGTCGGCGTCCTGCACGATCTGCGCTTCGATGGTGCGCGGGGTGATGCGGGCCGAGAAGCTGTGCGCTTCGATGGCGTGCGCCACACCGGCCAGCAGATCCGGCGGAAAGTCGAGAATATGCAACCTTTTGGTTGCATATTCTGCCGACTGGCGCGAGGCCAGCGCGCGGTCCGGGTGGTTCTTCGGCAGGTTGACCAGGTCGTGCAGGTAGCATGCGGCCAGCACGATGAGAGCATCGGCCTCCGGTTGCGCGGCGAGCAGGCGGCGGGCGTTGCCCCAGACCCTGTGCAGGTGTGCCATGTCATGGGCGCCGTCGCCATCATTGGCTTCGGCGGCGATGGCGGCGAGGCGCGGCTGCCAGTGGTCGATCAGGGGGCTGGTGGTGAGGTCGGGAGTCATGGCGCGTGAGTATAATGGATGGGTTTTGTTTGGAGCCTTGCCATGGCCATTTTCGGAATCGGTATCCATATCCTGATCGCGATTTTCTTCGCCGTGCATGCGATCCGCACGGGGCGCGAGCTGTATTGGGTTGTGATCCTCTTCATGTTTCCGCTGCTGGGGAGCGTGGTGTACTTCTTCGTCGCCTTCCTGCCGGCGATGCGCGATAACCGCGGGATGCGCAAGGCGACTGCGGCCGTGGCGCGCACGCTGGACCCGGGCCGTGCGCTGCGCGAAGCCCGCCAGGCCTTCGACATGACGCCGACCGCGCAGAACCAGATGCGGCTGGCGAATGCGCTGTTCGAGGCGGGGCAGCTGGAGGAGGCGGTGCGGCACTACGATGCCTGTCTGTCTGGTCCCTTTGCGAACGACACTGAAATCAACCTGGGGGCGGCCCAGGCCAAGCTGGCGTTCGGCCAGGTGCAGCAGGCCATCGACATTCTCACCGCGCTGCGTTCACGGTCGCCGACGTTCCGGCCGGAGCAGGCCCGCCTGCTGCTGGCGAAGGCGCATGCGGCGGCGGGGCGGCACGCTGAGGCGGGGGATGAATTTGCTGACGTCGTCCAGCATTTTGGCAGCGTGGAGGCGCGCGCCGAATATGCGCTGTGGGCCATCTCGCAGCAGCGGCGCGACATCGCGGAACATGAGGTACGCGAGCTCGAACATGCGCGGCGCCACATGGCAAAATACACCAAGGAGCTGTACGCGGATCTGTTCCGGCGGCTGGATGCGGAGTATGCGCGCATGCCGCGGGAGTGATTGAGCGAAGGCGTCACCGGCAGCGGCGGGCGACGCGCTTTTTCCCGGTGGCGCTATCGGATCAGTTCAAGCGCGAGCGCTGGGAGAGCGCGTCCGCATCCGGGTTCTTGTGGCGGGGGACCCAGCGCAACTGGATGTGCGCAAAGCGCGCCATCAGGGCGCGCACCTGCTGGCGGTACTCGGCCAGCACCGGCGCGGCGTCGGCCGAGACGCCGTTCACGTCATCGATCACGATCTTGCTGTCGCCGTAGACGGCCAGGTCGTCCACTCCGGCCTCGATGGCCGCTTCCAGGATTGCAATCAGGGCGCGGTATTCCGCTGCGCTGCTGTCGCCAAAGCCTGCGTCTTCTGAAATCTCGATCCGCTTGCCGTCTGGCGCGGTAAGCACGCCGCCGATGGTCAGCTTGCCCGGGTTGGGGCGCGCAGAACCATCGAACCACGCCTGCCAGCTGGTAGCGGTCAGCGGCTTGCTCTGGGTTTTGGCGATCGCGATGTCGTTGCGTTCGCGGCGCGCCAGGGCCCGCGCGGCATCGGCATCGCGCATGGCGCGGCGCTGGGCCAGCAAGCGGTCAAGGCCCTGTGCACCCGCAGCCAAAGTCATGGTCTGGAGCAGGGCCTCCTGCTCCGAAATGCCGAGACGCTGCGCGAGCTTGCGGCTCGCCGCGCGCTCGGACTTGAAGGCCAAACTGGTGAAGTCTTTCATACCTAAAGCATACCAAGATTCAACGTTTTTCGGCGCACGCAGGCTATGTGCGTGTCTTCACACAAGCGTGCATGGGCATGAAAAAAGCCGCCCGAAGGCGGCCTGGTTCATGCAGCGTTGAGGTCAGCGGCGATAGCGGTTGTCCGGCGAGCCGTCATAGCGATTAGGGACACCGTCGCCGTCGCGGTCACGGTCGTAGCGGTTGGCCACACCGTCGTTGTCGCGGTCATGGTCATAGCGGTCCGGCACTCCGTCGCGGTCGCGGTCACGCTGGCGCTCGTAGCGATCCGGCACGCCATCGCGGTCGCGGTCGCGGTACTCGTAGCGGTCCGGGATGCCGTCGTGATCGCGGTCGCGGCGGCGGTAGTCGTTGTAGGCCACGTTCGGGTGCCAGCCGCCTTCACGCAGCACCCAGCCGCCGTTCACGCGCACCCATCCCGGCTGCATCCATGCGTAGCCGCTGCGTGCATATTCCCAGTGGCCGGACTGCCACACGTAGCGGTGACCGTTCCAGGCCCAATAGCCCGGCGCCCAGAACTGGCCGTGGCGTGCCTCGCCAATCCGTTCCACACGCGGCGGCGGAGGCGCGTTCCGGACCGTCACGCTGTAGGACGTTTGGGCGAAGGCGGCCGGTGCAAAGGCCGCGGCGCTCGCGGCCAGCAGTGCAATAGTGAGGGTTCGTTTCATGATGCCTTCTCCTTCCGTCGATGAACTTCAATGAACTGCTTTCCTTGAGGTGACTATAGCCGCGCACGTTTGGGGGAGGGAGTGTTGATGCAAGTTTTTACAAATGACACAAGTGGCGTCAATTTTGGATCTGCTTTTGCGTTTCCCTCTGCTAGGTGGAGGCAGAGGAGAACGTGAGGCCATGCCGAGTCCATTTGCTGCCCTATCGAAGGTGTTTGTCCGCTTGCGCCGCCAGCGCAATTTGCGTACCGGTACACGTGTGCGTCCTGTACCGGTACAGCGTAGCGCGGTGCACCGGCACACTCAGTCAGCTGTACCGGCACGGCCGCGGTCCGTGTACTGGGCGGCTGTGGCGGGAGTGTTCGTGCTGGTTGCTGGTGGCGCTCTGATTGCGGGGCATGCGCGGCATCTGGCGACGGCGGTGTCGCTGCGGGGCGGCGATGCTGGTTCGGCGGGGCTGGATGTGCTGCAGCCGCTGTTGCCAGGCGCGGCATTTGATGTGCCGGATACGCCTGTGTTCCAGGTGGTGCAGGCTGGCAGCGGGGCGCTGATCGTGGCGCCGGGGGCGATCATGCCTGCGCCGGTGCGCGTGGACTTGTGCCAGCAAACGGTGGATGCGGCGCGCTCGAGGCTTGCGACGCTGCGCGTGGGCTATCGCTTCGACGCGCTGGCGCGCATGGTGGGGGAGCAGGGCGAGGGCGCGATGCGCCCAGGCTTGGCCCGCAATGCTCTCGTGCTGGCCGACGATGCGCCAGCCACGCCAACTCTCGACATCACGGGCCGCGCCGACCGCCGTGAGCCGCTCGCCGTCCGCTGGAACGAAGGCCCCGCCATCGCTGCGCGCTGGGTCAGCGACACTGGCCGCGCCGGGCAAGCGGCCAGCGGCACTCGCGAGGGGACGGGGACGTTCGATCGCGAGGGGTGGCTGGTGTGGAGCGCGGGAGCGGTGCGTTTGCAGCGGCGCGTGACAGCGGCCTGTCCGCAAAGCGGCGAGCTGCTGGTCAGCGTGCTGCGTGTCGGGCAAAGCCAGAGTGCCGATGCGCTGGTCACCGCCATCGCGCCGGGCCTTGCTTCGATGGCCGTCACGCTCAAGCCGGGCCGTTATCAGATTCCCGCCGTGCCCCGTCCCGGCCTCGAAGACCAGACGCTCTTCGTCCAATTGCAGGCTCATGGCCTCCTGCGTCTCGCCGACGATGGCTTGATCGAACTCGCTCCGCGCGACCTCCCAGCCTGGCGCGCAGCGGAGGGCAGCGAACGCGCCGCGGTCCTTAATGCCTGGACCGATGTCCGCCTCGACGACGACACGCTGAAGCTGCTGAAGCGCCTCTACCGCATGGCCGACGGCGACTACGTCCGCCAGCAAGTCGACATCTTCAACGCCGAACGCCGCCTGCTCGCCGTGCGCGTAAAGTCCCCCGGCAGCGCGCCCACCGCGCCCGCCACGCCCACCGCACTCGCCGCACCCGCTTGGCAGGCCGATGTCGCCGACGCCGCAACCGCCACCAGCGACACCATGCCTCCCGCTGCCAGCGCACTGTTCGCCCAGCTTCCTCAAGGCTGGTCGTCCTGGACCCGCATCTCCCAATGGCCCGCGACAGCCACCACCCCGCGTGCCCGCCTCGTCCTCTCCCTGACGAACCGTCCCGCCGCCGCACGTGTCGATTCCGCCAGGGTGGCGGTCGCCCCGTCCCCCGTTGCTGCCGCGGCGCGCGTGACGCGGACAATTGAAGTCATGCTGGCTGGCCGCCTGCTGAGTGTGAGTGGCGCCACCATCGAATCCCAGCGCGACGCCTGCACCGGCCGGGTATGCCCCGACCGCGCCGCCGTCCGCATCTACACGCTGGCCCCGCACGCCGGTGCCGACACCATCGCCCTGGAAGCCACGCCCCTGTCCATGGCCACCCTCGCCAACCCCGGCGACGCAAAATACCGCCACATCCGCATCGCCGACGGCCGCCTCATATGGCAGACCCTTGACGAGACAACCGCGCCCGCCCGTGCCCCCGCGCACGACATCACCATCGCCGACCGCAATGGCACCCCACTGTGGACCGATGGCGCCCCCACCGACGATGCTCGCGCCGCCGGCCTCGCCCCGCTGCTCGGTCTCCGCACCGACCAATCCAACAGCGTGGCAGGCATGCTGGCCCGCCTGACCGACAACGCCTCCGCTCACGCCGCCCAGCTCACGATCGACCTCCCGCTCCAGCAGCTCGCCCAGCGCACCCTCGACTGCATCGCCATGCACCGCGGCCACTGGACCGGTCACGCATGCACCAACGCCAAACCCAGCGAACCAGCCCAGGGCCGCCACGCCGGCGTGGTGATCATGGACGCCGACACCGGCGACATCCGCGCCTCGGCCGGTGCCGGCATGGGCGACCCCTACGCCTCCCCGTGGCCGGAACTCAGAGACTTCGACCGCGCCAACCCCGCCGCCAGCCCCCTGCGCCTGCCCGCCTGGCAGCACGACGGCGGCGTGCATAACAGTCCCGGCTCCACCTTCAAGGTGATCAGCGCCCTGGGCCTGGAACTGGCCGCCAGGCGCGACCCGCAAATGGAGCAGCTCCTGGCCGGTCTCCCGCTCAATGACATCAATCGCGTCGCCCAGCAGCGCGGATTCGCGTTCCGCACCGACGCCGCGACTTACCCGATGCAGACCACGCGTGCCCACGTCACCAACTACCGCGATGGTTTGCTGGACCGCCGCGCACAGGAAGGCCGCTTCGGCCTCGCTCAGGCGCTGACCTACAGCCTGAATACCTGGTTCGCCTGGAACGGAGAACTGAGCGACCGCACGCTGCTCGGCCGCTCCGCGGGCGGCCTGCCCGACGTGGAAGCCCTCGAACCCGGCGCCCTGGATACCGCGCGCCCCATCCTCGCCATGGCCCATCTGGTTGGCTTCGAGCGCCCCATCAAACTCGATGGCGGCCTCCTGCCCACCACCTACCCATGGCACCGCTGGGACGCTCTGCAAGCGTCCAATGCCCGCATCGACCGGGTCGACGCCCGCCACGAATTGCGCCAGATGGCGATCGGCCTGCGCATGCAAACCACCCCGCTGCACATGGCGATGGCCGCCGGCGCGGTCGGCCAGGGCCGAGTCCTGGCCCCGCGCCTATTGCTCCAGCTGGACGGCAGATCGGCAACGGCACCGCAGGCGCCCGCCCTCGACGTCCGCCTGGACCGCATCCGCGCCGGCATGAAGGGCGTGGTCGACCGTGGCACCGCCGCCGGCGCCTTCCGCGCATCCGAACTGGCGGCCATCCGCACCCACCTGTATGGCAAGACCGGCACCGCCCCCACCGTTGCCATTGAAGCCGATGGTACGCGGCGGGATGTGGCCACCGTCTGGTTCACCGGCTGGCTGGAGCCGGGCGCGCTGCCCGGGCATCGCCATCGCCTCGCGTTCGCGGCCTACGCCAGCCACTCGGACGGCACCGGCGGCGAGCACGCGGCACCGGTGATCGCTGCGATTCTCGCCACTCTTTCGCAAACCCCGCCGCAGAACCGAGAATAGAAGGGCAATTCGGCGGCTCAAGCGCGCCTTGCCGCGGTCTGGCTTGTGGCAAACTTTGCCAGTATCCCGTGGTGTGCGTGCGGGAGCAGGACGGATCAAGGATCGAGGGACAGGACGTATGCGCTTGCCGGGAACCCGGTATCAGGAGCACGGATGGGAGCAGGTGCGCAAGCTGCTGGGGCAATGCTCGCTCCATGTGCTGGATGCCGCCCTGATCGAGCGCCTGTGCGCCGCTGATGCGCGCGCCGCGGCGCTGGCGGACTATGTCGACGCGCTCGCCCTGGCCCTGCACGGCCACGCACGCCGCCATCGCGGCGAGGCACCCGGCAACAGCTATGGCGACAGCGTGGCCGAACTGGCGCTCATGCTGGCCTACGAACTGCAGGCACGCGCTTCCGATGGCGAAGCCTTGGCCGCCGCCATCGCCGCCGAACGGGCGCGCCTGGGCGACTTCTGGCAGCGCCCCGAAGGCGCGGCCCTGCTGCGCAAGAAGGTCAACGACGCTTTCGCCGTCCTCCGCGATAAAGTTGACAGTGACAACTATATGGCGGCGTGCGGGCGCCCGTGCAGCCCAAATCGTATGTACGCCTACCGCATGCTGGACACAGCCAGCTCGGACATCGCGCGCCTGTTCGCGGACTGGCGCTCGCACCGCGCGCAGGTGAGCGCGATTCTCGGACGGCCCATCGAAGCGGAGCCGATCGAAGCGCGCCAGATGCAGGGTGTGGCTGATTGCCGCGCGGAGTGGATCCTGCGCTGGAGCGCCACGCTGGAGGAGCACACCGGCAGCCCCGGCCCGCTGGACACCAAGTCCAAGCGCTTCGACAGCCTGAAAGGCAGCGCCGCCAAGATCCAGCAGATGCTCGACGAGATCGCGGAGTACGAACAGCTTTCGGCCAACCGGGAGGCCGACTGGCGGCTGGACGAGGCCACGGCTACTGATTGGCTGGATGATCTGGCCAGCGTATTCGCCGCCGCGCTGGGCGAGGGACCGGACCAGATCCTGCCGCCCGAGGACGGGAACGACGACGACGCACAAGCCGACCCGGTTTCAGCCTCCCCCCGCTACCAAGATATGGCAAGGTCCACCCAGGACCGGCGCGGCCACGTGGAGCGCAGCCTGTCCGGCGTATCGGAGGGGGCGCGCCTGGCCGTGTATCTCAAACTGCTCGGCCCTGCCGACGACAGCTATCCGCCGGACTGGCTGATGGAAGCCACCGGCGAGCTGCCCACCATGCAGCAGCTGGCGGCGCGGGACGGCGTATCGCTGCCCACCTTGCGCAAGCGGCGCGATGAAGCGATCGCGCGCTTGCAGTCGCTGGCTGGTGCGGGCGAAGGAGAATGAAGTGACGGACATGAATGACAAACTGCTGGCGCAGGCGCTGCTGGCGCGGCGCGTCGAGGGCGACCGGCTGGTGCTGGCCGATGATGTGCTGCGGCGCGCTCTGGACGGTTCGCGTTCGCTGACGATGGGCGAGCGCACAGCGCTGGCCGCATCGCCGCTGACGCTGCGGCGCTTTCGCACGCTGGCGATGGAGCGGCGCGCGCGGCCGGTCGCGGCCAACGATGCGCAGTGGTCCGGTAGCCCTGGTTTGCTGCGCGCCGCGGCGGCGGGCGATCTGGAACGGCTGGTGACCGATGACGGCTGGTGGTCGATCGAATTCCTGCCGCGCGGGGACGGCTGGCAGGCTATCCTGAGACTGGAGGCGGAAGCGCCGTTTGCGGGAGAGCTGCTGCGCGAACGGGTGGCGGTGCGCGTGGTCGATGGCTCGGGCGCGCAGGTGCTGCGCGAGCGGCTGGATGCGGATGGCGAGTGCGAGGCCGCGTGGCCGTTTGCCGCGGCTCCGGCGGCGCACTTTCAGGCGGCGGGCGCGCGGTTCGCGGTGCTGCCGGTGCAGGGAGAGGGATGATCGCGTTGTTCAAATGGATGGAGCGGCTGCTGCCGGCCGACTGCGGGGACCTTGGCGCAGGCAGCGTCGTCACGCGCGTTGCGGCTGGGCGCAGTGTGCCAGTTGGGTGCGTGGGCCTGGTGGCGGATGCCGCTGGCAGCGCGCGGCGCGTGCCGGCCGGGCAGCGGCTGGACGCGGCGAACCATGAGCTGGTGTGGTGCTTTCATCCTGGGCCGTACCGCATGGAGATTGCGCCGTTTGCGCATGCGCCGGAGATGGGCTTGCACTTGCAGGTGGTGGTGGACGACGCTGATCCGCGCTTGCGGCAGCAGAGGTTTGACTTGTTTGTGATGGCAGAGGTCCGGGAAGGCCTCTGCTTTGTTGATTTGAAGGCGCGGCTGGAGGCGCAGCTGGCGGCCGCGCTGGAGCAGGGGGCGCTGGAGCTGCCGCCTTGTACGACGCTGGATGAGTGGCATGCGTTTCGAGGGGGCTTGAATCAACTGGTGTACACGCGGTTCGGATTGACGGTGGAGGACTGCTTCCCGGTCGACCTGGGTGATCGGGTGGACTATGCGGCGCTGCTCGCGGCGCGGCCTGCGCTGGAGCAGGCGGCTGGCGGTGGCGCTGCCGTGTGCGCACCTCAAGGTGCGAGCAATGAAGATGACGCGACCGCGCTGCCCACCGGCGTGGCCGCAAGCGCGGCTTCGCCCAGCGGGCGCCCGGCGCCCACCCAGACGATGGCCGCACGGACTCGCGGCGGCACTGGCGCCATGCGCGAAAGCGGCGCGGAATCCGCCGAGCGGGGTGCGGCGTGTGTCGGCGGCGGTGAATCCGCCAAGCCGGTAATGGCGCATCCGGGCGGAGCGCAGGGCGATGCGGTGGAGGTTGATGCGCTGGCGTTGCGGCGAATGTTCTTGGAGCTGCCGCATGTGATGTGCAGCTTCCGGGCGGCGGCGCTGCCGGATTGTCCGGATGCGTTCCGCTTGCAGAAGGCCCTGCTGGCGCGTCTCGACTTGGTCCTGCTGTCCGTGAGCACGATGCCGACGCTGGAGCTGGAGGCACCGGGCGTGGCGCTGCCGCGCGAGGAGCAGCACCGCCGCGCCACCGCCAGCGCTCAGGCGATCGCCGCGCTGGACGAGGCATGGTCCCTGCTGGCCCGCATCGAGCTTGCTGGCCGCATCGACGAGCCGATGGCCGATGACGCGGACCGCATCGTCGCCAACCTGGAAGCCTCCGTCGCCAACCGCCGCGCCACCCGCGAGCCCGCGGAGCAGGGAGAGGACGCATGAGCAGATTGCCACCCTCAGCCCAGGTGCGCACCGTACTCGCCGACGGCAGCATTGCCACGCTCACTGCCAGCCGCCGCCCGCGCGGCAACCGCGCCGATGTGAAGTGCAGCGTGCCCGGCGCGCCCGGACTGGCCGAACGCATGCAAGCCGCTGTCCGTGCCGCCCGCCTCACCGAGTCCACCTTCGACAGCCGCGACCAGGTCGTGATCAGCATGGACCGCGCACCTACGCCAACAGAGCGCGACTGGGAGCTCGCCGCCGTCCTGGCTGACCGCCTTGTCCGCGGCGTCTTCGCGCCCGCCGCCGCAGCCAGTTCTGGCGCCGGCGCGCGCAAGCCGTTGCTTGCCAACGGCTGGTCGGATCATTGGCACCTTGGCCGCGTCGACGGCTGCGCGCGGACCGAAGCAGCGGAACCAGGCCATTTGCTGGGCGGGTCACCGATCCTGCCGCACCTCGGCGCGCTGCACGGCCAGCCGGATCGCGCGGCCGCGGTGTCGAGCGCGCGGGCATGGTTCCCGTTGTGGAGTGGCCGCGTCGACGATACGCTCGCCTGGGTCGAAATCAGCGTTCATCCCTTGCAAGCCCCCGCCGCCGACGAGGAAGAGTCGATTACGGTCCCCAACGCGGACGCCGCCCTCACGCTGGCCGTGCGGAGAACCCTGGCCGCCGCCCGCCACTTCGATGGCCGCGCCCTGGGCCGCTGGCGCACCGTGGTCCGCTTCAGCGAAACCCGCTTCCAGGGCCCATCCTACGAACTCGCCCTCGTGCTGGCCGACCGGCTCGCCCGTGGCCGCGAATTTCCGGCCCGTGGCCGCATCGTGGCCAGCGGCTGTTCGCAAGCCTGGCACGTCGGCCGCGTGGATACAGTCGATGGCTGCGCCCCCAAAGCCACCTTGATCCTGAAGGAAGCGGCCAAAGGTGACCGCATCTTGGTCCCCAAGGATTGGGAAGACGCCCTCGGCCCCGACTTCCAGCACGCCCTGCGCGAACTGGGCGCCGGCGCCGCATTTGTCGAGCGGATCGGCATGATATGAGAGGCCCGCACACTTAACGGGAGCGGCCGGAAAGAACAGACCCGCCCTGCTAGAATCGACAGCAAGGAAGTACGATCTGGCAGGGCAGTCAGAGATCACCAAGACACGGAGTTTTTATGTTCCAGGCGTTCGGATTCGGCGGCGTGCCCTGCGCCCGCTGCGGACACAAACAGGCCAGCGACAGCGCGTACTGTGAGCGCTGCGGCATGGCCGCGGGCACCCCGCGCAACGAACCAGTCCTGCGCGACAACCGCTGGATCGCGGCCCCCAACGAATTCGCGGTGTTCTTCGGCGTGCGCGAACTGTCGGGCCTTTTCGTCAAGACCCTGCGCGTGCCAGCCACCACCCGTGCCTACATCCTGCAGGGCGGCCAGGCGACCGAAGTCCCTCAGGGCGAATACGAGATCGAAGGCTTCTTCACGCGCCTGAACAACCTGCTGCGCGACCGCCACGCCGAAATCCTCATCACCCGTACCGCCGCGCTGCCGGTCCGTTTCGGCTTCGAAGGCTTGCGCACGGCGGAAGGGCTGGAAGTCGCGCTGGACGTCAGCATCAGCATCAAGATCGAGAACGTGGCCGCCTTCGCCCAGCACTTTATGACAGTGCCTGGCACGATCACGGAAGCGCATCTGCAGGAACTGCTCGCGCCCTCAGTGCGCCAGCTGGCGGCCGAATTCACCGGCTCCCAGGCCCTGCGCGAGATGAGCCGCAATCGCGACCTGCGCGCGCAGCTGGACGAGCGCCTGCACTCCGCGCTGCGCCTGCGCCTCGCGCAGTTCGGCCTGGCCGCCGTGGACGTGGACACGCTCACGCTGCGCCACGACAAGCTGAATGCGAACCGCGAACGGGCGGGCAGCTTGTGGCTCATCGCCGAAGGCCGGCAGGCGGACCTGGAACACACCAAGGCGCTGGACCAGCTGTACAACGACGAAGAATGGCAGCGCATCTGGCGCGAGGAGCAGGAGGCTCGCCTGCGTTTCCGCCACGCCGAGATGAAGCAGGACCAGGACGTGGAAAACCGCGAGCTCGTTCTCCAGCGCACCGATCGCATGCAGGCCATTCGGCTGCGCGAGATCGAGCTGTATGGCCGCGTGGCCGAATCGCAGAACCGCATCGAAGCCCTGCGTCTGGACGCCGCCGAAGTCCTGGCACAGCTGGAGCACGAAGCCACGCAAAAGAAGTCCGCCCGCGCCGGTGAAGCCGCCGAATGGGCCCACGTGCGCGACCTCGCCAGGGTCAAGATGCGCGCCGCGCTGGAGGCCGCCCAGCAGGACGCCCAGCACGAGCGCCAGTTCGCGCAGCAGCGCTTCATGCACCAGCTGGTGCAGCAGCAGATCCGCAACAAGATCGAGCAGGCGCTTGCCATCGAGGACGAAGCCCACAAGCGCGGGCAGCTCGCGCTGCTGCACCAGGCGGAGCGCGACGCCAAGCTGCGCTTGCAGGCGCTGGAGGCCGAGCACCACCGCGCTGCCTTGCAGTCGCTCGCCATCGACTTCGCGGCGCGCGAACGCGCAGCGCAGCGTGATGAAAGCCTGAAGGACGCCATCGGCCACGAAGACGTGGAGCAGGTCAACCAGCGCATCGCCGCCCTGCGCCGCAGCGGGGCCAGTGCGGACGCCATCGCCCAGCAGGAGAAGCTGCTGCGCACCATCGAAGCCGATGCGGCCTATGAGCGCAAGCGCATGGAACTGCGCATCGAAGAGGGCGACGCCACTTGGCAGCGCGAAGTCCAGCGCATGGAGACCCTGGCTCAAGTGGATGATACGGCCAAGCTGGTGCTGGCCCCCGCCGCCAATGCCGAACTGCTGGCCGACGTGATGAAGACCCGTGTGCACGCCACCATGAACGCCGGCCAGCTGCAGGGACTGGCCGGTGTCGAAGCCGCGCGCACGCCCAAGACCAACACCGACAGTCCGGCGCCGCGCATCTGCGCCAACGGCCACGCCGCCGGACCGCAGGACCGCTATTGCCCGCAGTGCGGCGTGGAGCTGACACAGTAAGGAAGCATGCAGACAGCACGGGACAAAATCCGCGAACTGCGGGCCCTGCACGAGGACGGGCTGCTTAGCCAGCAGGAGTTCGACAGGCGCAAGAACGCCATCCTGGACGCGGAGTATGCGCCACCGGGAGGCCCGCTTGCGGCCAGCGTGCAGCGTGCGGGCACCGAGATCGGCCTCATGCCCGGCATGGAAATCGGTCCACCCAACCGCCGCTATCTGCTGGAGCACCTGATCGCGACCGGCGGCATGGGCCAGGTGTGGCGCGCCACCGATCTCGCCACCCAGGCTGAACTTGGCCACAGTGCTACCGTGGCGCTCAAGGTGCTGCCGCCGGAATTCACGCGCAGCGCGCACCACGCCAAGCTGCTGGTGGAAGAAGCCACGCAGGCGCGCAAGCTCGCGCATGAGCACATCGTGCGCGTGTACGAGTGGGCGCAGGACCCGGCCACCTCCAGCTACTTCATCATCATGGAGTGCCTGGAGGGCGAAGACCTCGACAGCCTCCTCGCGCGCGAGGGGCGTTTGCCGCTGAACCGGGTGCAGGCGCTGCTCGCCCCCGTGGCCGAGGCATTGGACTATGCCTGGGCCAAGGCCCACCTGGTCCACCGCGACATCAAGCCGGGCAACGTGTTCGTTACCGCCCGGGGCGAAGTCAAGCTGCTGGACTTCGGCATCGCCGCGCGTGCGCGCAGCGGTAACAGCATGCTCGGGCTGGAGGCACCCGGCGATTCAGGCACCGCAGGCTACCGCGCCCCGGAAGCGGGCGTTCACCAGCGCTCCCCCAGCCGCACGCTGGACGTGTACGCGGTGGCTGTGATGATCTACCAGATGCTGGAAGGCCGCGTGCCGTTTGATGGCCCGCGCACTGCGCAGCACGAACCAGACCGCCCGCGCGGCATCAACGAACGCCAGTGGGCTGCACTGCGCCGCGGCTTTGCCATCGATGCCAAGGAGCGCCAGGCCAGCGTGCACGAGCTGCTGGCGGACCTGGACCGCGCCACCGGGCCGACCGACCAGGAAATCGCCGCGCAGCGTGCCACCGAACGCGCGCAGGAAGAAGAACGCCAGCGCGTGCTGGCCGCCAAGCGCCGCGCGGAAGCCGAAGCCCTCGCCGCGGCGCAAGCGCTGGCGGACAAGCAGCGTAAGGAGCAGGAAGCGAAAGCCCGCGCCGCCGAGGAAGCCGCGCGCCAGGCGCGCAAGGAGGAGCTGCGCCGCCAGCTGCTGGAGCGCCGCGCGGTGGAAACGGAGAAAGCACGCAAGGCGCAGGAGGAAGCGCAGCGCAAGGCCGCCCAGGCCCGTGCGGCCGCTGCCTACCTCGCGGAACAGAAGCGGGCCCGGGCCGAGATGGCCGCGCGCACCGCCGCCGAAGTGCAGGCCCAGATGCCGACGCCCGGCAGCGCCACCGCGGATGCCGACGGCGTGCTGCGCGACCGCTTCATCGACGGCACCGGCACCGGGCCGGACCTGGTGTTGATCCCGACCGGCCGCTTCCAGATGGGCTCTCCCCAGCATGAGCGCAAGCGCGCCATGGACGCAGGGGCCCAGTCCGCATGGCTGGAACGCGAGACGCCCCAGCACTGGGTCGGTATCGAGGAATCGTTCGCGCTGGGCCGCACGCCGGTAACGGTGGCGCAATGGCGTGCCTTTGTGCGCGACACCGGCTGGCAGGGCGCGAGCGATGTGGATTGGGATGCGCCGGGCTTCGTGCAGACCGACGAGCACCCGGTGGTCGGCGTCACCTGGATGGACGCGCAGCAGTACGTGCGCTGGCTGTCCATGAAGACCGGCCAGGTCTACCGTCTGCCCAGCGAAGCCGAATGGGAGTACGCCTGCCGGGCCGGAACCAAGACTGCCTTCAGCTTCGGCGACGACATCAACACCGACCTGGCCAACTACGACGGCAATTACACCTACCACACCAGCCCGCGCGGCGTGTTCCGCGGCGGGACCACGCCGGTGGCGATGTTCCCGCCCAACCCATGGGGCCTGTATGACATGCACGGTAACGTGTGGGAATGGGTACAGGATGTGGTGCACGACAACTACGTGGGCGCGCCATTGACCGGCCGTGCGTGGGAGGAGGGCGGAGACCAGGCCCGCCGTGTCCTGCGCGGTGGCTCGTGGCTGTACAATCCCCGCTATCTGCGGTCGGCCCTGCGCAACGGTTATTCGGCCGTGCTGGGGAACGACATTGTCGGTTTCCGGGTCGCCCGCCAACTCAAGCAGGAAAAGGAACCAGCGGCATGAGCATCACCGTCAAGCGCGACCTCTCGCAGCCCATGCGCCACATCGTGCATGTGCGCGACCATATCGTCTCCACCGACCTGGAACTGGACGAGGGCGGGACCGATGCCGGCCCCAATCCGCACGACCTGTACGACGCGGCGCTCGGCGCCTGCAAGGCCCTCACACTGCTGTGGTACGCGAAGCGCAAGAACATCGGGCTGACCGACATCCAGGTCCAGGTGGACCGCGACAATTCGCAGGAACGGCAGGGCGTCTATAAGCTGGCGACCACCATCGCGCTGATGGGCGACCTCACCGGCGCGCAGCGCGAAGAGCTGCTCGGCGTGGCGCGCAAATGCCCGGTGCACAAGCTGATGTCCAGCGTGACCACCGAAATCACCACGGAGCTGGCATGATCGCGCAACTGCTCAAGGCCCACGAGAAGGATCTCGGCGGCGGCTTCAAGGTGCGGCGCTACCTGCCGGCGGCCGCCAGGCAGGCCGTCGGGCCCTTCATCTTCTTCGACCACTTCGGTCCCATCGACGCGCACCCCCAGGACAACCACGACGTGCGCCCGCACCCGCATATCGGCCTGGCCACGGTGACCTATCTGTACGAAGGCGCCATCATGCATCGGGACAGCATCGGCTCCGAGCAGCGCATCGAGCCCGGGGCGATCAACTGGATGACGGCGGGCCGCGGCATTGTGCACTCCGAGCGCACGCCGCCGGAGCTGCGCGGCGTGGGGCACCGCAAACATGGCCTGCAGCTATGGTGCGCGCTGCCGCGCGAGCACGAAGAGGACGCGCCGTCTTTCGAACACACGCCTGCCAGTGCGATTCCCGAAGTGGCGCTGGACGGTTGCCGCATCCGCGTACTGGTGGGCAGCGCCTTTGGCCAGGTCTCGCCGGTGCGCACCTACAGCGAAACCCTGTACCTGGACGTGGCGCTGGACCCGGGCGCCACGCTCACCTTTGACACGCTGCCCGCCGAGGCGGCGCTGTATGCCGTCGAGGGCTCGGTGTGCATCGATGGGGAGACCGTCCCGCAGGACACCATGGCCCTGCTGCCGACGGCTGCCGCTCAGGTGCGGGTGGCGGCGCCGGGCGGGACGCGGTTCGTGGTCATCGGCGGCGAGGCGCTGGACGGGCATCGCTACATCTACTGGAACTTCGTCTCCTCCAGCCGCGAGCGGATCGTGCAGGCGGCGGACGACTGGGAGGCGCAGCGCTATGCCATGGTGCCCGGCGAGACCGAGTTCATTCCCTTGCCCGCCAATCGCCCACCCCGCGCGTGACCTCTTGAAGCTGGAAGGTGACGCTTGAAACCGTAAGCGCCCTTTCTATACTGAAGGTTCCTGTTCAACTTTTGAAAGGAACCGTCATGCATATCCCCGACAACGTCCGGATTCCGGTCACCGTGCTGTCCATCGGTGGCGGAATGCTGGTGGTCCTGTCCTTCATCTTCCTCGTCCTCATCCCGAGCTGACCGTTACGCCCCGTTCCCGTGCGGGGACGGCGGCTTCTCGCGCTTTTCGCGCTTTTTCCCCGCCGGTCTTGTCATGTTGGTTAGCCTTTGGGCCATCCAATGTTGCTCAGTTATTACCGTTTCGTTGCCTCGGGACAACTAGAGGTGAGATTCTAGTGAGAATCTTGAACCAACCCATTTTCAACATGTGTTGCTGTGCGTCAAACTTCGTTCACTGCAACCAACATGAGGATTGAGATGAAACAGTTCAAGCGCACTAGTCTGGCCGTGGCAATCTTGGCCGCCTGCGCTGCCAACGCGTCGGCCCAGGACGGTGGTCCGCAGATCAGCATCAGTGGCTTCGGTTCCGCGATCCTGACCGCCACCAACACGGACAAGGCCGAATTCGCCCGCCCGAACCAGGCCGCCGGCGTCAAGGAAGACCCGCGCTTCGGCCCCGACTCGAATTTCGGCGTGCAAGCCACCGCCACCTTCAACGACCGCCTGTCGCTGACCGCCCAAGGCCTGGTGCGCAAGAACGCGACCGACCAATTCGGCGCGGAAGTCTCGTGGGCCTTCGCCAAGTACAAGCTGAATGACGACTTCTCGGTCCGTGTGGGCCGCGTCGGCGTCCCGATCTACATGATCTCGGATTACCGCTACGTCGGCTACGCCAGCACCATGATCCGTCCGCCGGCCGAGCTGTATCGCCAGGTCACCGCCGACTACATCGACGGCGCCGACATCACCTACAACCACAGCTACGGCGACACCACCGTCACCGCGCAGCTGGGCTACGGCAACAGCCGTTCCGATGTCCCGGGCGGCTACTATGTCGACTACAAGAAGGCGTATGCACTGCAAGTGGTGGTGGAACGCGGCCCGTTCACGGTGCGCTTCGGCCGCGCCAGTGCGGACGTCACCATGGTCAACAACACCCAGGCCGCGACGCTGCTCGCGACCTTGTCCAAGGTGGGCTATGCCTCCGCCGCCAACGACTACAAGATCGCCGGCGTGAAGGGCACCTTCACCTCGCTGGGCGGCACCATGGACTACCAGAACTTCATCGTGCAGGCCGAATACGCCAAGCGTGACACCGACAGCCGCTTCCTGATGGACACCACGGCGTGGTACGCGATGGGCGGCTACCGCCTCGGCAAGTTCACCCCGTACGTGATGCACGCCACGCTGAAGCAGGACAACGCGCGCCACTACACCGGCGTGCCGGCCGTCGGCCCGCTGCTGCCACTGGCCGCCGCGCTGGACGCCGCAGGCCAGTCCCCGCTGCAAACCTCCAATGCCATCGGCCTGCGCTGGGACTTCGCCAAGTCCGCCGCGTTCAAGGTGCAGATCGACCGCATCGAGCCGAAGGACGGCGCAGGTGCGTTCCTGAAGCCGGCCGCCGGCTTCACCGGTCCGGTCAACGTGTACGCCGCTGGCGTGGACTTCGTGTTCTAAGGAGGGCGTGATTCATGAAACTGAAATTTGCCCATATCGTGGTGGCGGCGCTGATCGGCGGCGGCATCGCTCCTGCCTTCGCGACCGAGATCGCCGTGATCGTCAACCCGAAGAACCCGGCCTCGCGCATGTTCAGCGAGCAGGCGGCCCAGTTCTTCCTCGGGAAGTCGACCCAGTTCACGCCGGTGGAGCGCAATGACGGTGCCCCGCTGCGCGCGGAGTTCTACCAGAAGGTCCTGAACAAGGATCCGGCGACCGTGAAGGCCGCGTGGTCCAAGCTGGTCTTCACCGGCAAGGCGACCGCACCGAAGGAATACGCATCAAGCGCGGACGTGAAGAAGGCGGTGGCTTCGGACGTTTCGGCCATCGGCTACATCGAGAAGTCGGCTGTCGATGACAGCGTGAAGGTGATCCTCACCGTGCAGTGATCTTTGCGGAGATCCGCTGTACGAGCCGCGCCAGCGATGAACTGGCGCGGTTTTTTTTGTTCAGGCGGTGGCGATGTGGGCGCCGCTGCCGGGGCGGGTGGGATGGCGCGGGGTTGGCGAGGGGCTCTCAACTGAGTCGCGGAGGATGCCGTGCTCGGGGTAGGCGGTGGCGGCGAAGCGGGCGTGCGCAGGCATCTGCGCCAGCCGCGCGGTGTCGGTCAGCGGGCCGAGCGCCGTGCGCTCGCCAGTGGCCGGGTCCAGGTGCCAGAAGCCACCCGCGGCGTGGAAGACCAGAGGCAGCTGGCTGGCCTGCGGCAGTAGTGCGTGGCCCGGCGGGCTTGAGACGAGCGGCATGTCTGGCGCCAGCACGTAGAAGCATTCGGCGGCGGCGCCGGCATCGATACGGTGCAGGATGAGGCCATGCGGCAGCACCGCGCCGACTTCCAGCACCACCGCGTTGCGGACACTGGCCGTGAGTTCGATGCGCATGCCGGTGCGTAGCGGGACCGGAACGTATTTGCCGGGCCAGACGCCGTCCAGCAGCAGGCCATAGCGCGACACGTCTTCGATCTCGAAGCCGTTCACGCTGCGGCGGATGATGGCATGGCGGCCCGAGATGCGGCGCGTGAGGCCCGAGCGCTCCATGCCGTGCGTGCCGAAGTGCGCCAGCAGCAGGTCGGCCTCGGGTTCGATGTATTCGAAGCGGCCGAGCACACACTCGTCGCCTGCGAACAGGCGCAGGTGGCGCTGTTCGCCCGCGCTGGGCATCGCGTTGACGATGCTGGCGGTGCGTGCCGGGTGCGGGTGCGCGTGCTGGGCGGCCTGCACATCCAGTTCGATCAGGTCTTCGTCCCACGCGATGGTGGGGAAGCCGAGGTCGATCTTGCCGCGCGCGTCCACGTCCACGTGAGCAATCGAGGCGTTGGTGGCGCTGACGTCGATGTCGATGCGGCCACCGCCCGCTGCAGCGTTCAGGCGCGCGATCGAGGCGTCATCCGCGCTCACGCGCACGTTCTTGTGCGTGGCCAGGAAGGTCTGGTGGATCTCGCCCAGGGTGGCGTCGGCGCGTGGTACCAGCACCACCAGGGTGCAGGTCCAGCGGCGGTGCACCTGGCCATCGCGCTGGCTGTGCAGCTCCACGTCGATGCGGTACTGGCCATGCTCCTTGCCGCGCGAGGAAAACTCCACGTACACCGGGCACCAGTGGCCATGCAGGGCGCGGGCGAACACGTGGTGCGTGCGGCCTTGCGGCAGCAGGGCCGATTTCAGCGCGATGTTCACCTGGCGCGCGCCGTCATCGGGCAGGGCGCGCAGGTCCAGGCGCAAGGTCTGGCGCCCACCGGCGGCGCGCGGGTCGAAGCCGCTCACGTGCAGGTAGGGGCGCGGATTGATGCGGGCATCCGCGGCGAGAGCCTGCGGCGATTGCGGCGCGACGGTCAGGCCGGAGCGCGTGGCGCGGGCCGTGGCCAGCAGGTTGAAGCTGGAGGCATCCGGCCGCACCGGCTGCGCATGCCCGACCGCGCACGCGTGCGCGCCGGGCAAAACCCATTGCGTGCAGTGCGGATGATCGGGATCACAGCATTTGTTCATATCAGTGCCGGACTTGAGGTTGCCGAAAGCTTACGCCATTTTGCATGGCTTGTGGAAACTTCCGTTGAATTACGCTCAACAACGTTTCTTCGCGGGAAATCATGCGGCGGGCAGGGCGGTTTCGTCATGCGGCGGTGTCGCGGGAGCCAGAACCCGCAGTGCCACAGCGGTGATGTTGTCGAGATGCAGCTGGGCGGGCGGCCGCTGCGCGATTTCCGTGAACAGGATGTCAAGCTTGGCGCTGGCGGTCTGGGCGCTTCCCAACATAGCGGGCCAGCGCGCGACCCAGTCCCACGCGTCAGGGCAGGACCAGAAGCCGTCGGTGGCGAGCAGGTAGGTGCGCTCCGGCAGCAGTTCGACGGCGCGGCGGTCCGGCAGGTGGCACAGCCAGGGTGGCAGGTTCAGGGGCGTAAGTGGGAACAGCGGGTCCGAGAGCACCGTTTGGCTGGCAAACGCGTTGCCGAGAATGAAGGCCTGCGAGATCTGGGAGCGGTGCTCGCCGTGGACCTGGCGCCACCATTCGTGTTCGTCGAGCTGGCCGGCCATCGCCATCGCGGTCGCCGGCACATGGTCGACCGTCAGCGGCGTGGCCTGGTCGGCTGTCAATTCGTACAGGCGGGAGTCGCCGGCGTGGTACAGCAGGGCGCTCGCGCCGGGGCGCAGTTCGAGCAGCGTGAGCGTGGTGCCGGGGCGGCGGAAGCCGTTCTCGTGGGCGGCGTCGAAGTGGCGCTGCAGCTCGGCGTGCAGCGCATCGAGCCGCGCGGCGAGTTCGGTGGCGCTGCCGCAGGGCGGAAGGGTCAGCAGGGCGGCGACGGTCGCTTCAGCGGCCTGCCGGCCTTGCACGTGGCCACCCATGCCATCGAGGACGGCCACCCGCGCATGGCCGTGCGGCCAATGGGCCAGATGGGTGATTTCTTCCTGCTGGTTGCGCAGGTAGCGTGCGTTCCCTTCCGCGTCGATGAGCAGGAAGTTGTCCTGGTTCTCGCGCCCGCCGGTGCCATGGGCTGCCGGGGCGGAGCGGGCGGCCACGTCCAGCCGGGGGCCGAGCGGGCCCAGGTCAAACTCGCGGCAGGGCGGAACGGCGGACATGGTGCGGGCAGGGTGAGAAGCAGATTAGCAATCCGCCTACTCTAGCCGATGGCCCATGACGCCAAAGGCACGATTAGACGGGCCTTTTGGTGTTTCTTGCCATTAATGATTTGGCTTGACAAAGGAGTACGGTCTGGTCAGTGGCGCTCGTCGGTGCGGCGCAGCCAGAGACTGCTGGCCCAGCCCGTCGTTTCGACTGTACCGGTACGGGCCCGCACCTCCCACCAATCACCTGCGGACACTCCAGTGGACACCACTTCCGACTGTACCGGTACAGTCCCGATACGGCGGGCGGACACTCCCGGTGCAGTGCGCAGGTTCAGGTCTCGGTAGACCCGGTAGTGGGCGCCCGTCACTGGTGTGCCGGCCGGGGTTTCGCTCGTTGACGTCAGCTGCGGCGCCGCCGGGGCATCGGCGCTGCCAGCCAGGGTTGGGCGCCTGTCAGCGGCCAGCGCATCCGCCGGGGCGTTGGCGAGCCACAGGAGGCCGGTGCCGAGCGCCCAGGTGCCCCCCACCAGTACGGCCAGCGCGCGGGCGTTCGCGTGGCGCCACCAGCGGGCGGGCGTGAGGTAGCGGGCCAGCACCAGAGTGGCGAGGAAGGCGGCGGCGTAGGCCAGGGCGGGCATGTGGGCGATCGTCTCCATGGTGCTCAGGCGTCGAAGCGCAGCACGTAATGGCCGGCGACCAGGTGATGGCCGGAGGGCAGCATGTAGGGCTGGTCCGGCGTCGCGTCGCCGATGGCGGCAACGAAGCGCAGCTTGTCGTCCAGGTGGTAGAGCGCCTGCGTGGGACTCTGGCGGGTGATGCGGTAGACGCCATCGCCGGCCTCGAAGCTGAAGGCGGTGCGGGACAGGCCAAGGCGGTCGGCATTCGATGTGCCGCCGGCAGGGCCGCCACCGCCGGTGCCGAGGGCTGAGGAGCCGAGCGCACCTTGGGTTGCGAACGCGGGCGTCCCAGCGGTAGCGCTGGCCGTGGCACTGGTCTGGCGCAGCAAGGCACCGGAGTCGAGCACGCGCAGCGTCGAGAGTGCGGCGGCGGCGCGGCCGAAGCTGAGACGCGCGCCACGCGAGATCGCGGCGGTGCGCGGCTCCGGCAGAGTCACCAGCGCGAGGTAGCGGTCGGCCATCGGGCGCGGTACGGCGGCCAGTGTGATGGCGCGGGCATCCACGGGCGTGAACGTGGCCGGAATGGTGACCGCGCTTTGGCCGTCGCCGTTGGCGGCGGAGACGTTGTCCGCCGCGTCCACGGCAATCGTCAGGACGGCGCGGGACGGATCGGCGGCGATCCCCAGCGACTCGTCGAAGCCGAAGCACAGGCTGGCCGCGCCGGTATCGCGGTAGCGGGACAGGCGTGGCAGAGCCAGTGCCACCAGCGTGGCGCTCTGCCGCGCCACCGGCGCATAGGTCGCCTCCGCATCGGCCAGGCCCAGGCCCGCAGCCGCCAGCGCAGGCCGGTGGCTCACCGGCACCGCCGTCGCATCAGACTGGGCGTCCATCTGCGCCGTGCCAAGTGCGCCTGCGGGCCAAGCCTCCTGCGCCGCAGGACGCGAACCCGAGAGCCCGCCCTCCATCTGCGCCGTACCATACGTGCCTGAAGACCCGTCCGCTCCGTCGCCGCAGGTTGCGACGGCGGCGACGGTGGCCTTGGCCGCAGAGCGCATTCCAACCTTGCTGGCCGCCGCCGCAGCCTGCCCGGCCCCGCGCTCCTGCGTCATCGCCATCTCGCGCTGGCCGAGTGCAATCGGCTGCGCCCCCGAGCGCGACTTCCATACGGACGCGCGAGCATCGCTAGCCGCAACTTCCGCTGCCGAACGCGTTTTGGCCGCCGCCAGCGTGCGCGCCAGCTTGAGGAACAAGCGCGGCGCGCCGTTCACGGCATCCTTGCCGCGAATGACGTAGCAGCCATTGAGCGGATCATAGTGGCAGTCCAGCACATTCTTCGGCCGCACCTGAACCTCCACCGGCGCCTCCGGCCCGTCGTTGATCAGCAGGACCTGGCACTCCTCACCGAACGGCCACCCCGGCACCCCATGGCTCGCCGATTCCTCGTCCTGTCCCAGCACCGCCAGCCGCTGGTCCAGATACACCTGGCACACCGGCTTCCATACAGCGCTGTCGCGTGACACCGTGACGTTGTAGAGCACCGGTTCGCCCTGCGCGGGCAGGTACACCGCGTGCCCGAAGCGCACCTCCACTTCGCCCGGCTGCAGGCGCTCGTCGCCTACCACGTCGTAGCGGACTTCGTCAGTGCCCAGCAGGTCGCCGAAGTCCTTTTGATGGAGCGTCTTGAGCGTCTCGACCAGGTCGCGCGCGCGGCTGCCGCGAGTCAGGTGGCGGTCGTCGTCCACGTCTTCCTGCGGCAGCACCAGGGTGACGTGGGAAAAGCAGCGCGTCGGCGCGCGGCCGCGATGTTCACGCGGGCTGCGCTCGAGCAGGTCGCGCAGCAGCGGGCGGCGCGAGAACAGGGCCAGGCCCGGGGCGCGCCAGATCGCTTCCGCGTTGAACACGTCGTCGATATTGCCTAGCACCTGGTGTTGGACATAGACCGGCATGATGAAACCTCCTCTGAATTCTGAGCACTGATCGTCGTGATCCCGACCAGTCCTAGCAGGGGGCAGATGAAAAACAGCAGGTGGCTGCCACCGGCCGACAAAAAGCTCATGGGCTGGCCCATGACGGGGAAGATGGCAAGATTGGTGCCCCACGAGAGCAGAAAGTGCCCAAGCACGAAGGCTGCGCCCCCGCACAGGGCGAAGCAGCGGAAGCGGCCTAGCCAGGCGCCGTGAAAGTCGCGCGAGCCTGCGGACGACTTCCATGCGCGCGCGGCGGCTTGCAGGAGACCGGCCAGGAACAGGGCCTGCACAGTCCACAGCAGCAGCGCGGCGGCCAGGCCGTGGCGGTTCAGGAAGAAGGCGGGGGCGAAATCATCCTGTACGGCGGGGATGCGTAAGGTGTCGCCCGCCGACTGGCCGAGGGTTCGCAGGCCGAACCAGTTGTCGGCACCGAACCAGCCGCCGTCCGCAATGGCGCGGGCGCCGAGCAGCATCTGTTCGCCGGTGTGCGGATGCGTGGCGGGATCGAGCCAGACCTGGAAGCGGTCGCCGTAGAAGTTCATTCCGGCCAAGGCTTGCGGTCCCGCCTCGCGCAACATGACGATGGCCGCCACGCCGGCGGCTGCGGCCAGCAGCACGGGGATGGCAAGCAGCCAGCGGCGGGTGGCGATGGACCAGGTCAGCAGGATGGCGGTGGACCATACCGTCAGCAGGATGAGGGGCGAATAGTCGTCCACCTGCACGAGGGCGAGGCCGAGGAGAGCCATGAAGATGAAGACGGGACCGGACATGCGGAGCCAGCGCAGGGTGTCGGTGCGCAGGGTGCGTTTGCTTGGTAGGTTGCGCTGTTGCTGCCAGCCGAGACCCACGGCGATGCAGTGGGCCGTCAGCGCGGTGAGCGCGAGCTTGGCGAATTCCACGGGTTGCAGATCGAAGACGCCGGTTTCGTCGCCCAGCAAGACTTGCGCGGCGAGGGCGGCGAGTGCCAGAAGCGCGAGGGCGGCGAGCAGCCATTCGAGGGTGAGCTGCGGGATGCGCAAGGGGCGGGCGTTCAACCGGATGACGGCAAAGGAGGCGGTGCCGATGCCCAGGGCCAGCAGGGCGCTGGTTTTCTGGAAGTGGCGCAGCCAGGCGATGTCGGCGCCGCCAAGGCCCAGTTCCAATTGGGCCAGGAGGCCGGTGGCGAGCAGGATGACTGCGGCGGATACGGCGAGGCTGCTGCGGCCAAACAGTATCAATGCGGTCCACAAGGCAGCGCAGTTGAGGAGCAGCGAGATGCCCGCGCCGAGCGGCGTGCCAGCGCGTTGCATGAGCAGGGCGGTGAGCCCGGCAATGGCGAGTGCGGCGCCGGCGAGGCAAGCGATGCGCTCGGCATGGGTGGCGTCCCGGGTGAACGGCCAGCGGCCGCGTTGTGCCGCGATGGCCGTGGCCAGCAGGAGGACTGCGATCAGGACGGCGGCGATGCGCCATGCGGGGCCGCTGGGGATGGTCCAGTGCTGGCGTTGACGCCAGTCCCAGCTCACGTTGGACGGGAGGTCGGCGCGGTCGCTTGTGTAGAGGGTCACGTGGCGGGAGGGCGTGAGCGTCAGGACGTCGCCAACCGTGCGGATGGCGAAGCGGGTCTGGCCGACGATCAGCGCATCTGCTGCGGCCAGCGGGAGCGCGGCGCGTGCTGGGAAGGCGGCATTCGACGAGACGGGGGACGGCTGCCGATCGGCGGAGCTATGGGCGGGGCTCTGGTTGACGACGAGGGGCGATGCCGCGCCAGGCGTGGCGGTCAGGATAAAGGCTTCGCTCGTGCGAATGAGGGTCGCGGCGGCGGCGTCCACGTTGGGAATGCCGATGCGCGTGGCGCAGTGGAGATTGCCGCCGAAGGCCAGGGGCTTGCGCAGGTTGATCAGGCGCGGCGTGAAGCGGTTCCAGATGGTGGCGATGCGGGCGCCGACGTGGGCGTCGGGGCAGGCCACTTGCGCGTGGCCGTCGCGGTACACGGTGCCGCCATCGAAGCGCCATTGCGATTGGCCGTCCGTCATGGTGACCGAGCCGCTGTCCAGTGCCGTGACGTGGAAGCGCGCAGCGCCGAGGGCGAAGCGCATGCTTTCGGTGATTGGTACGGTGCCACTGCGCTGCACCTCGTCCCCGCGCTGGATGGCAATGGGCGCCGCTTGTGAGACGGCTGCGGCAAGCCACTCGCCGGATGCGGCGTGTTCGATGCGCACATGCGATGGTGCGGCGCGCGGCGCAGCCAGTTGGTCACGGCCCAGCACCACCGAGGCGCCCGCGGGCAGCGAAAGCCTGATCGCCGCTGGATACCACGCGGCCGGTGCGCGCCACAACGCCAGCACCTGCAGCGCGCACAGCACCGCCAGCGCCCCCGCGAAAACAACATGAGTGCCCCACGCGAGATGACGCGGGGCTCGTCCGGCGCGTACGGGCGCAGGCTGTGCACTGGCCGCCCGCGACGTTCCGCTGCCTCGCGGTCGCGTAGCGCCGCCAAGGCGCGCTGCGGCGGCGAAGAGGTACGCCATCGCTCCCGGTCTGGCGAGTCGGGCTGATGCCTTCGGCTTGGCGGTTGGTGCCGGGCGCGCGGCTGGCTGGCGGCTGCGGGATACTCGCTCGGGGCGAGCGCGCGATACGATCAGGCGAAGCGTACGCCAGAAGGCGGCGCCGGGGAGGGCGGGGCGGGCGATCATGCAGCGCCTCGCAGGGCGCTGGCCCAGCCGCCGCCGCGCAGGGTGGCGAAGAAGGCGCGTTCGCTGGCCTGGGATTGCCAGGCCTTGCGGACCGAATCGAGCCGCCGGCTGATCTCCAGTGCATTGCGGGGACGCTGCTGCGGGTCGGCGGCCAGCAATTGCCGCAGCAGGGCCAACGCCTCGCAGGCCGCAGGAGTCCACGCACACGCCGCAGGCACCCAGCTCGACCCGGCTTGCGCCTGCCGGTCGATGCGGTGCATGAACAGCGCCGCCTCATCGTGCCTCAACATCGGCGGGAGCCTGCGGCCATGCCGCTCACGCAGCACGGACGCGCCAGCGCTGCGATGCTCGCGATACGCCGCCCCAACCTCACTGCAGAAGCGCAGCTGCACCCCGCCCGTCACCAGAAAGTAGAACAGCGCCCCCAGCGCAAAGTAATCCGTCCGCGCATCGGTGCGATAGCGCTGCTCCTCATCCGGGAAGAACTGTTCGGGCGCCTGCCAATTGGCCGTGCCCGCGTACGAGTGCGGAGTGCCATCGACGAGCGGCCGGTTGGTCCCAAAATCCGCCAGTTTCACCCGCATCGATGCGGAATCGAGCAGCACATTGGACGGCTTGAGATCCAGGTACCGCCAGCCATACTGATGCACCTTGGCGATCGCCTGGTTCAATTGCTGCATCCATGACAGGACCTGCGCAAACTCCAGCGCCCGCCCCGCATTGCGCTCCTGCGCGACGTAGCGCGACAGGTCGGTCTCCAGCCGTTCGAGGGCCAGCACCGGCAGCCCTTCATCCACGCCGCAGTCGAGTAAGCGCACGATGTGCCGCCCATCCCACGGCGACAGGGACCGCAGAAAGCCGATCTCCGCCTCCGCGCTGGCCGTCCAGTGTGCGCGCTCCCCGCACCGCGCCGCCGCCATCTGTTCGCGGTTGACCAGCTTGAGCGCCACATCGCATGCGGCACCGCGCGCACTCCACACCACCCCGTAGCTCGACCCGCCCAGCCGCTCGCGCAGCACATAGCTGCCACCGTCCAGCTGCATCACGTCCCCTGCCTGCATGTCACCTCCCGTAAGCCCATGCGGGACCTTAGCGGAGGGACGAAAAAAAACACCGGCAGGCCGGTGTTTTCAGGGGAGCAAGGCGCCGTTTAGCGGTGGCCGTGATGGCCCCAGCCGCCGTGGCCACGTCCGCCGTAGTATCCGCCGCGGCCACCCACGATGACGACTTCACGCGGGCCGTAGTAGCGCGGGGGCGCGTAGTAGACCGGAGCCGGCTCGTAGTAGCGCACCACCGGGCGCGGTTCCACGTACACCGGGGCCGGCTCGTAGTAGGTCGTCGACGGCGCGTAATATGTGGACGATTGCGGATAGTAGCTGGTGGCGGGCGCGTAGCCGTTGCCGTAGTACCCGCTGTTGGAGTAGTACCCGTTGTTGGAGTAGTACCCGCGGTCACCTGAGGCGGCGGCATTGCCGATCGCCGCGCCCACCAAGGCACCGACCGCCGCGCCGTTGCGCGAGTGGGTCGAGTTGCCGACGGCGGCGCCGATCACGGCACCAGCCAGGGTGCTGCCCGCGCGGTCCTGCGCCATGGCCGCGCCGGAGAGTGCAGCTGCGGTCAGGAGCACCGCACCGAGAACAGTTTTCTTCATCATGGCGTTTCCTCTACATCCCCAGGCCCGGCCGGGATGGCCGCTGACACTCTGGGGGCACGAGTTCAATATACGCCCGGCGCGGAATTTTTCCTTTTCTTAATACAGAATTTTACAAATGCCGCTCACGCGAAACATCGGACCCGCGCCACTGTTCCCACTCGCTGCGCAGCAGGCTGTACATTTTGGCATCGCGCACCTGGCCATCGGTGAAGAACATGCCGCGCAGCGTGCCCTCGTAGGTGTAGCCGCACTTCTGCGCGATGCGCTCGGACGCGATGTTCAGAGGGTTCATCAGCAGTTCCAGCCGGTTGTATTGATAGGCGCGGAACAGGTAGTCGGACATCAGCCGGGTCGCTTCCGTCATGATGCCGCGCCCCCCGCTGCCCGCCAGCAGGCGGTAGCCGATCTCGCGCGCGAGCGGCGTGCGGCTCTTGAAGTGCGAGATCGAGCCGACGATGGCGCCAGTCTTGTCTTCCACCAGCATCATCTCGCGGTCATCGGTGACGAAGCCGGTGGCCGCGAACTCGCGCCGCAGCGCCTCCGGCGAATGGAACTGCTGCGAAAAATATTCGCCGCGGTTTTCCAGTTCATTCTGAAGCGCGATGTAGGTTGGCAGGTCGACGGTCGTGATGTGACGGACGTTGCAGAGTGCTCCCTTCAGCATGGCGGTTCCTGTGCGAGTGACGATTGTATAGACGTGCTATAGACGTCCCCATGTTAGCAGATTGGCCTTGTGTAAGTTGCCCCTGGCCCCATCTTGGTCCGACCGCATCGAAAGGATCCGTCCATGCTCAAGCGCCGTGTCGCCGTTGTTCTCAGCCTGCTCGCACTGCTGCATATGTATATCGGCATGCGGCTGATTCCGGCCATCGGCCTGGCGGGCGTGGGCTACGCACTGGCGGTCCTGTTCCTGGCCGCGTCCACGGTGCTTATGCCGATGGGCCTCATCGCAACGCGCGTGCGGAAAGGCGATCTCGCGGACCGGCTGGCGTGGGTCGGCCTGCTGGTGATGGGCCTGTTCTCGTCCCTGCTGGTGCTGACCTTCCTGCGCGATCTGCTGCTGCTCTTGCTCGAAGTCGCGGGTATGGCCGATGCCGACGTCACCCATGCCACCGCCGTCGGCGTGCCGCTGCTGGCGCTGGGCGTCACCGTGGTCGGCTTCTTCAACGCGCGCCGCACCGCACGGGTGGTCGAAGTGGAAGTGCCGATCAAGGACCTGCCGGCGTCGCTCGATGGCTATTCGATCGTGCAAATCTCGGACGTCCACGTCGGCCCCACCATCAAGCGCAAGTACATCGACGCCATCGTCAACCGCGTGAACGCGCTGGAGCCGGACGCCATCGCGGTCACGGGTGACGTGGTGGATGGCAGTGTGCACCGCCTGGCCCCGCACACCGCGCCGCTGGGCCGCCTGGCCGCGCGCGACGGCACCTTCTTCGTCACCGGCAATCACGAGTACTACTCAGGTGCGCATGAATGGATCGCCGAGATGCGTCGCCTTGGCCTGACGGTGCTGATCAACCAGCATGTGATCCGCGAGCGCGATGGCCAGCAGCTGCTGATCGCCGGAGTGCCCGACTACACGGCGCATTTGTTCGATGCCTCCCACAAGAGCGACCCGCAACAGGCCGCCGCGGGCGCGCCGGACAACGTCGCCGTCAAGATTCTGCTGGCGCACCAGCCGCGCACCGCGCCTGCCGCTGCCGACGCGGGCTTCGATCTGCAGCTCTCGGGCCACACGCATGGTGGGCAGTTCTTCCCGTGGAACCTGTTCGTGCCGCTGCAGCAGCCGTTCGTTGCGGGCCTTAATCGCTTGAAGAACCTGTGGGTCTATACCAGCCGCGGCACCGGCTACTGGGGCCCGCCGAAACGCTTCGGCGCACCCTCCGAAATCACGCGCGTGCGGCTGGTCCCAGCCAAGTAAGCGCGCCACGCGGCCATCGAAAAATGGCACGGTCCAGCAGACCGTTGCCAAATGCGCTATCGTTTTGAGTTCCCGTCGAACCCAAAAGGATCACCGCATGAACTTTGCCCGCCATACCCTGGCCGCCGCCGCCTTCCTGCTTGCCTCGTCCAGCTTTGCCGCCACCCCCGGGAACACGCCGGCCTCGCTGGCGCAGATCCGCGATACCGCGATGGCCAGCGACTACGCCTACGAGCGCCTGGCCGACCTCACCGACCTGATTGGCCCGCGCCCCGCCGGCTCGCCGGGTGCGGCCGCCGCCATCAACCAGGTGGCCGATGCGATGCGCGCGCTGGGTGCCAAGGTGACGCTGCAGCCGGTGAAGGTGCCGCACTGGGTGCGCGGCGTGGAGACCGGTGAGCTGGTGGAGTACGCGGGCCGCCCCAACGGCGTGGCGCAGAAGGTGGTGCTGACGGCGCTGGGCAACTCCGGCGCGACGCCGCAGGCCGGCCTGCGCGCACCCGTGCTGGTGGTGCACAGCTTCGATGAATTCAAGGCGCGCAGCGCCGAAGCGAAGGGCAAGATCGTGCTGTTCGACGTGCCGTTCGACCAGCTGGCGGCGGACCGCGGCCTGGCCGGCCCGGCCTACGGCACCGCGGTGGCCTACCGTGGCGCTGGTCCGCGCATGGCGGCGGAAGCCGGCGCTCTGGCCGCGCTGGTGCGCTCCGTCGGCGGCGCCAACTTCCGCATCCCGCATACGGGCCTGACCAATTTCGGGACCGTCAAACCGATTCCCGCCGCCGCCGTGACCACGGAAGACGCGATGCTGATGACGCGCCTGGCGCGCCGCGGCCCGCTCACCATGCACCTGACCGTGACCCCGCAAAAACTGCCGGATGCCGACAGCTTCAACGTGATCGCCGACTGGCCGGGCACCGACAAGGCGGACGAAGTGGTGATCGTCTCCGGTCACCTGGATTCCTGGGACCTCGCCACCGGCGCCAATGACGATGCATCCGAAGTCGCTGCCGCAATGGGCGTGATCGAGACGCTGCGCAAGCTGGACCTGCACCCGCGCCGCACCATCCGCCTGGTGGCGTGGATGAGCGAAGAGCAGGGCGGCCATGGCGGCATCGGCTACGCGGGCGCGTACAAGGGCGAGGTGGAGAAGCACTTTGCGGCCATCGAAAGCGATGGTGGCTCGGGGCGCCCGTTCGGCATCCAGGCCAGTGTGGGCAAGGCCGCGCTGCCGCTGTTCACGCCCCTGCAGCAGGCGCTCCTGCCGATCGGCGCCAACGTCTTCAAGCGCGAGGACGAACTGGGGACCGGTGACCTGTTCTCGCTCGAACAGGCGGGCGTGCCCTCGTTCGAGCCGCTGATCGATACCTCGACCTACTTCCACTACCACCACACCCCGGCCGACACGCTGGACAAGGTGGACCCGGACAACGTCCGCCGCCACGTGGCGGTGCTGTCGTCGCTGGCGTGGTACCTGGCCAATCTCGACCAGCCGCTGGGCCGTGCCCCGGCCGCCACAGTGGCGCGCTAAAACACGCTTCCCCCACCGAGGGCGTTGGTTCTGGCGCCGGAAAGTTGCTTATAATTAAGGCATTTTCCGGCGAGTCTGTCTTCCGATGCCCCGTTTCCTGCGCCTGCTGGCCGCCCCCAAGGGCCTGCTCTGCGCCGCCGCGCTCGCGGTGGCGCTGGCGGAGCTGTGCGGCCTGCACGCCCTGCGTCCCCTGGACAACCGGCTGCTGGACTGGATGGTGCGCTCGCATGCGGCCACCCTGCAGCCGGACCCGGACATCGTCATCGTCGACATCGATGACGCCAGCCTGGCGCGCATGGAGAGCGTGGCGGGCAGCTGGCCATGGCCGCGCTCCGTGCATGCGGAGCTGCTGGACAGATTGCGCAAGCAGGAGCCGCGCGCCATCGTGTTCGACCTCACGTTCTCGGAGCGCGACGTGTACCGGCCGGACAGCGACCGCCTGTTCAACGAAGCGCTGGCCGGTAACACCAACATCTACTTCCCGCTGGCGCGCCAGAAGGCCGCCAACGACAAAGACGGCGCACCTGCGCTGCAGGTCGCCCCGCTGCTTGGCCTGCGCGCCGGCCCACATGCGGATCCGGATGCCCGCATCGCCCTCCAGCCGCCGCTCGCGGTGGATGCGCGCTACTGGCGCACCGGCACCATCAATTATCTGGAAGACGCGGACGGCATCGGCCGCCGCTACCCGCTGTATATCGATGCGCATGGCTGGCAGATTCCATCGCTGCCCGCGCGGGTGGCGCGGGACCTCGGCTTCAGCGTGCCGCAGGCGCCAGACCTCACGCTGCACTGGCGCGGTGGCCTGAGTGCCTATCACCACATTCCGTACGCGGACCTGTACGAGGACTTCACCCGCGAGCGCCCGCAACGTCCGGCCGATGAATTGAAGGGCAAGATCGTCATCATTGGTTCGGACGCCACCACCTTGAACGACCTGCGCGCCACGCCGATCGCCAGCCTGTACCCGGCCGTGCAGGTCGTGGCCACGGCCATCGACAACCTGAAGAACCGGCGCGCCATGGCGCCGGCGCCCGCATGGGTGATGCCCACGCTGACGGTGGCGGCGCTGCTGGTGGTGTTCCGCTCGTTCCGGCGCCGCTCCAACACGCTGAGCATCGCCGCCATGCTGGCGCTGCTCTCGGTAGGCTGGCTGGCCGCGAGCTGGGTGGGCGTGCAGCGCAATGTGCTGCTGCCCGTGGTGGCACCCCTGGTGCTGGTGTGGGTCTACATGTTCGCGGGCACACTGCAGGAATACCTGGCCGAGCGCCGCACGCGCCAGCAGGCGGTGACGATGTTCAGCCGCTTCGTGAACCCGCACGTGGTGCGCCAGCTGGTGGAGCACGGCCAGGTCGCGCGCGCGGGTGAGGCGCGCGAAATCACGGTGCTGTTCTCGGACATTCGGGGCTTCACCACGCTGAGCGAAACGCGCACGCCGCAGGAAGTGGTGGCGCTGCTGAACCGCTACTTCACGCTGCAGGTGGAGGTCGTATTCCGCCACGGCGGTTCGCTCGACAAGTTCATCGGCGACTGCATCATGGCGTTCTGGGGTGCGCCGCTGGACGACCCGCGCCACGCGCAAAACGCAGTGGCGGCCGCGCTGGAGATGGCCGAGGTGCTGCAGCGCTTCAAGCGCGAGCTCAACGCCGAGGACCTGGACTTCGACGTCGGCATCGGCCTGCATTCCGGGCCTGCCGTGGTGGGCCTGATCGGCTCGGACCAGCGCCGCGAATACACGGCCATTGGCGACACCGTCAACCTGGCCAGCCGCATCGAAGGCCTGACCAAGGGGGTCTCGCGCATCCTGGTCTCGGACTCCACCCGCCGTTTGTGCGGCGACGAATTCACATTCACACCACACGGCTCATTCGCCGTCAAAGGCCGCGAACAGCCGGTCGAACTCTATGGTCCACAGGGGAGAAAGCATGAAAATGAAAATGATAGTCAGCCTGCTGCTGGCGGCGCTGGCGAGCGCGGCGGCAGCGGCGGAGGTGGCGCACACGGTGCGTCCGACCGAGCTGAAAGCCAAGCCGTTCACTGACGCTGCCACCGTCGAGAGCCTGGGCGAAGCGTCCAAGGTCGATGTGCTGGCACGCCAGGCCAGCTGGATGCAGGTGAAGACGGACAAGAAGAACACCGGCTGGGTGAAGCTTCTGAGCCTGCGCTTTGATGCGATCAACGGCAAGCCGTCGGGCGTGAATGAGAACCTGAATGTGGTCTTCAACCTGGCCAAGACGGGCAGCGGGGGCAGCACCGCCACCACGGGCGTGAAGGGAATCTCGGAAGAGCAGCTCAAGAACCCGCAGCCGAATCCGGCCGCGCTGGCGCAGGTCAACGAGATGACGGTGTCGCCGAGCGAGATGGAGCAGTTCACGCTGCGCGGGAATCTGAAGCCGCAGAAGGTAGCCTATGTGGTTGAAGGAGGCCGCAAATGAAGCGGCTTGCAGCTTTGACGATGGCACTGGCGTGTTCCGGGTGCGCGGTGGCGCCGGTGATGATGAATACCGCGCTGCAGAACATGACGCTGGATGATGCCAAGAAGGTCGTCACTACCGGCAGCAACATGCTGACCGGCGCGACGCGCGAGGTGACACCGCAGGAGGAGGTCGCCCTCGGCTCCGGCGTAGCCAGCAACCTGCTGGGCGCCGCGCCTCTGCTGAAGGATGCCAAGGCGCAGGCCTACGTGAACACGGTTGGAAAATGGGTGGCGCAGCAGAGCGAGCGCCCCGATTTGAACTGGCACTTCGCGGTCCTCGATGACAACGAGGTCAATGCCTACGCGGCGCCGGGTGGCTACGTTTTCATCACCCGCGGCATGCTGGTCAGCCTGCGCAGCGAAGCCGAACTGGCCGGGGTATTGGCCCACGAGGTGGGGCATGTGGTGGCCAAGCACCATCTGAAGGCGATGACCAGCCAGGGCTTCCTGGATGGCGTCAAGGACCTGGGCGGCATGTTCATGGACAAAAACGGCGGCACCATCCCGGGCGTCGACCCGCGTTACGTGGAGTGGGGCACCAAGGCGGCCAAGGCGGGCATGCAGGTGTACGCGCGTGGCCTCGACAAGAGCGATGAGTTCGAGGCCGACCGTATGGGCGTCGTGCTGGCCGCCCGCGCCGGCTACGATCCCTTCGGCCTGCCCGCCGTGCTGCAATCCCTGCAAGCCGTCAATCCAGATAATCCCGGCCTGGCCCTGATGTTCAAGACTCACCCGCCGTTCGGCGAGCGCCTCGACAAGCTGGCCCTGGCCATGGGCGCGGACTTTGACCGCTTCGACAAGGGAGTCACGCTGGACAAGCGCTTCAAGTCGCAAGTCAGCATGCCGAAACGCTAAGACGCGTCTACAACACCCCGGCGCCCGAATGCGCCCGATTGAAAGCAGGAAACGTTTGGTCCTGCTATAGTCGGGCGCATTTTCATTCCGGCGTCTGCCTATGATACCGATCCTCGAGCAGTACTCCCCACGCACCGCCTGCAAAGGCTGCGGCGAAGCCAACGCCATCGACTTCGATTTCGAATACGCTTACCAGCCGATCGTGCAGGTGTCCACGCGCAGCATCTACGCGCACGAGGCGCTGGTGCGCGGCCCGAATGGCGAGCCGGCGCCCACGGTGCTCTCGAAGGTCAACAAGGACAATATCTACCACTTCGACCAGGCCTGCCGGGTGAAGGCGGTCGAGGGCGCCGCGCGGCTGGGGATGCGCGAACGGCTGTCGATCAACTTCCTGCCGAACGCCGTGTACCGGCCCGAAGTCTGCATCCGCACCACGCTGGAGGCGGCGCGCCGCACCGGCTTCCCGGTCGAGAACATCATCTTCGAAGTGACCGAGAGCGAGCAGGTGACGGATCGCGCCCACCTGGTCGGCATCTTCCGTGAGTACGACCGGCTCGGCTTCCACACCGCGATCGACGACTTCGGCGCCGGCTACGCGGGCCTCAACCTGCTGGCCGAGTACCAGCCGCACATCGTGAAGCTGGACATGGACCTGGTGCGCAACATCGACACGTCGGCGGCGCGCCAGGCCATCGTGCGCCACACCGTGGCCCTGTGCCGCGACCTTGGTGTAACGGTGCTGGCTGAAGGCGTTGAGACCAGCGCCGAGCGCGATGTGCTGATCGCCGCAGGCATCGACCTGCTGCAGGGCTACCTGTTCTCGAAACCCATCTTCAACGGTCTCGCCACCATCCCGGACGCAGCCTGGGCCTAAGCAGATTCAGTGGCTTTGCACCGCCACCAGCGCCGCGTTGTAGATCGCGTGAACCAGCATGGGTGCCAGCAGCGCACCGGTGCGGGCGTAAGCCAGCGCCGTTCCGAGGCCCAGCACGAACACTGGCAGCATCGACAGCGGCGGGTGCACCACCGCAAATAGCGCAGCCGATAGCGCCATCGCCGCCGCTGGCCTGAGCGAGCGCCGCAGGCCACCGAAGATCAGGCCGCGGAAGATGAACTCCTCGCACAGCGGCGCGGCGACCACCGCCAGTGGCACCATCCACAGCACGCCGACGCGCAAGCCGCTGGCTGCCGCATCCTGCAGTTCCGCGGCCAGCGGTGAGTGATTGAGCGCCCACAGGTAGGCCAGCCCGAATGCGGTCGCCACCACGCCGAGGCCAGTACCCCAGCCCAGGCAGGCGCCGAGGTTGGCCTGCACCAGCCTGGGTACGTCCGCTGTCTTGCTGCGCCAGTAGATGAAGCGCACCAGCGCATACACCACGATCCCCGCACCCGCGAACGCGATGAGCAGCGCCTGGCCCAGCGCCAGCTTCCAGTCCGTGACCGCGAGCCAGGCGAGGAATGCCTGGCCGACGAAGAAGGCCATCGCCGCCATCAGTCCGTCGGCGGTCGAAACCCGCGCGGGCGGCGCGGCGGCCGGATCGAGCAGGTAGGGCAGTTCGTCGCGCGCCTTCTGCCACAGCGCCTGCGCCAGGCCCGCGACCAGCACGATCAAAGCGAGCCGCGCATGCCACGCTTCGCCGTAGATGGCATAGCCGTACATGGCGCTCAGCATCATGTAGAGGTAAACATAGCTGGGGCGGACGCGGGTGCGGATATCCTGCGCCAGCGGGTCGCACGCGAACACGCCCAGCGCCACCGCGATGGCCGCGAAGACCGGAATCGCGGCCAGCACCAGCACGATGCGGCTGACCAGCGCGGCGTCCCAGTGCGCGGAGGTGGCGAGGCCAAAGCCGAACACCGCGAGCGGGTAGAGCGCGGCAAAGCCCGCCCACAGCATGGCCTTCTGCTTGAGCACCCGCTCCAGCGCTACCGGGAAGGTGTACAGCATCCAGAGTGCGTGGCCTTCGTTATTCAGCGTCTGGAAGGCGGACAGCATCAGCATGTAGGTGCCCAGGCCGAAGGCCGTCACCGCGAGCAGGCCGGGATCGGCTCCCAGCTTGCCGATGCCGGACAGGGACCCGTTGAAGAACATCTGCGTCCCGATGATCAGCACCGGCATGAACAGGCTTTGCAGCATGAAGTTACGGTCGCGGGACAGCAGGCGCAGTTCGCGGCGGATCAGCGGAGAGCGCGGCATCAGCTTCGCCAGCGGCGCATCCTGTTCGACGGTGGCGCTGGTGCGGTGGCGGCTCGATTCGCGCGAACTGGTGGCCACCACGCCGTTGCGCAGCTGCCAGCGCAGCAGGGCCATGCCGGCCAGGAGGATCAACAGCGTCTGGGCCAGCAGCAGCACCCAGTACACGCCGGTCCCGCTGGCGCCGGACGCGGGCGCCAGGGCGCGTACCGCGAGGCCGGGCGGCGTCCAGAGCGCCCATTCCGGCACCGCGCGCGCGGCGCTGAAGACAAAGCTGTTGGGGTGCGCCATGCCGAACGCCATCCCCATGTACATGGCCGGGATGGAGCCCATCGCGCAGATGGCCTGCACGTTGCGCAGCTGCGAGGGCGCGAGTGCGATGCGCAAGCCGGTATCGGCCAGGGTGCGCAGCTGGGCCGCGATCGCGAGCAGGCAAAGCGCGGCCGCGGACCCGAGCAGGGGCGCGAGCCAGCGGTAGCCATCGAACCACGCCAGCGCGATGCAGGGGATACCGAGGGCGAGGACTCCGGTGGGATTGGCCACCGTACGTTCCAGCACGCGCGCACAGAGCAGCGGGCCGCGCCGCAAGGGCAGGGTGGCCAGCCACTCCAGGTCCCAGTCCGGCTGCGCGAGTTCGCGGCTGCCCAGTGGCAGCAGCAGGCTGACGAACAGCAGCAGCGCCATTTGCAGGGTGGCGCCGAGCAGCGTGGGCGTGGTGAAGGCCAGGCCACGCACGATGGCGTCGTCCTCGGGTCGCGCCAGATCGTGCGATGGGTCCAGGTAGCACAGGATATTCAGCAGCGCCTCATGCTCCATGTTCGAGTACGCGAAGACCATGATCGCGGCCATCACCACCGACAGCACGATGCCGAAGCGGCGCCGCGCGGGCGTGGCGGTGCGCGGCTTGGACGGCGGCGCCTTGCGCCATGTGACATTCCCGAACATGTTGCCGATGCGGCGCAGGCGCAACGCCGACAGCAGCCAGACGGCGCGCAGGGTCGAGGCCGGGGTCACGGCGTGGTCTCGTCGGTGTCGTCGGTCAGCATCAGGAACACGTCTTCCAGCGAACCCGAGGCGGCCAGCTGCGCGCGGATCTCGTCCAGCGTGCCGGTGGCGGCCAGCGCGCCGCGGTGGATGATGCCGACGCGGTCGCACATCTTCTCGGCCATGTCCAGCAGGTGGGTGGAGACGAAGATGGTCTTGCCGCCCGCCGCGGCGGCGATCAGGCGTTCCTGCACGTCGCGCGAGGCGCGCGGATCGAGACCGTTGATCGGTTCATCGAGGATCAGGACCGCCGGGTCGTGGATCATGGCGCAGGCCAGGCCCAGCTTCTTCTTCATGCCCATCGAATAGTTGACGGCGAATTCCTCGCTGACGTCGTCCAGGCCCCAATGCGCCAGCATCTGGGCGCTGCGCTCGCGGGCCTCGCGGCGGCTGAAGCCATGCATCTCGGCGACGAACTGCAGGATCTCGCGGCCGCGCAGGAAGTCGTAGAACACGGGGTTGTCCGGCAGGTAGCCGACGCGCTGCTTGACGGCGGCGGCATCCTGCTGGCAGTCCAGGCCATCGATCAGGACGCGGCCGGAACTCGGTACCAGAATGCCCATCATCATGCGGATGGTGGTGGTCTTGCCTGCGCCGTTGGGGCCGAGAAAACCGAACATTTCGCCGCGCGGGACGGTGAGGGTGAGCGGCTTGACCGCATCGTAGCTGCCATAGCGCTTGGCCAGGGCCTCGAACTGGATCATGGAGGTGAGCTCGGGTGGAAACGGCGGATCATAGCATGGTGGGTTTGTTAACATTCCAGGCTCCCCACGTCTGTATGTGAAGAAAGTGTTGTATTGCACCGACAACATTTTTAATGCTGTGTAATAACAAGTTGTGTAAAATAAGTCCATGCCGCCCCAACCCGCGGCCAAGAAACACCAACCAGCCGGCCCGCCCCAACCTCGCAGAACGTCTGATGGTCCAGGCAGCGATTGCTGATCGCTGCACACATCTGCTCTAGTCTGTTGGGGACACTCTCGTGACACTGCATCTGTACGCTGACCGTACTGACGGGACGGTGCAGCCATGATCGCCAGCCTGCGTCTGACCATTCGCCAGCTGGGATTCCTGGACGGCATCCTGTATTTCGTTTCCGGATTGCTGGCCCGCGCGAGCGCTGGCCGAATCATGCTCTACAAATACCGGCTGGTGGCCCAGCCTGTGCACACCCGGCCGCTCGGGGGCGGGCGCGGGCGCAGCATCGCGGTGCGTAGCGCGGGACTGGAAGTGGCCGAGGCGCCGCACGGGCGGCCGACGTCCGTCATCCATAGCCGTTTTGCGCAGGGAGCCCATTGCCTCGCCGCCTACCGGGGCGAGGACATGTCCGGCTTCCTGTGGTATTCGCCTGGTCCCTGGACCGAGGACGAAGTGCGGGCGCGCTATGTGCCTGCGACGCCGGCGGCGGTGTGGGACTTCGACGTGGCGGTCTTCGGCGGTAACCAGCTCGGGTTCACGTTTGCCCGGCTGTGGGAGGAGGCCAACCTGCGCTGGCATGCGCACGGCGTGCGCTGGACCATGAGCCGGATTTCGGCATTCAATCCGGGCTCGCGCGCATCGCACGGCAAGCTGGGGGCGGTACTGCTGGGCAGTGCGGTGTTCCTGCGCTGCGGACGCTGGCAGTGGACGTTCTCGACGCTGGCGCCGTTCGTGCACCTGTCCCGCCACGATGAGTCCATGCCGCAGTTCAAACTGGTGCCACCGGCGCCGGTGTCCGACCACTGATCCGTACTTCATCGCACCGTGGGCTGCGTGCCCACGGTGCCTCTCTCATCATCTGATTCATTCCATGCACAAGATTCTGTTTGCCACGCTGGTGGCCATGTCGACTGGCGCGTCCGCGTCGGTCATTACCTTCAACCTGTCCGCACCGATCAACGGCTCGGCGCCCGGGGTCACCGACGTGAGCCCGTGGCTGACGGCCACCATTGCCGATGCGGGTGCCAACAAGGTCCAGCTCACGCTGGCCAATCATCTGGTCCATGCCGGCACCGGCCTGGCCACCGGCGAATATGTCAGCAACTGGCTGTTCAACGTGAACACCAGCCTGGCGGACCTGAGCTATCAATGGGTCAGCGGGTACGCGGGCTGGGTGGTGACGGATGACGTGTACACCAACGGCAGCAATGCCATCAAGGCGGGCCTGTTCGACATCGACTTCATCGGTCCGCGCGCGAATGCCAACCGCTTCATTGGCGGCATGACGTCGGTGTACACCTTCTCCGGCAAGGGCCTGACGGCGGATGCGTTCCTCACGCCCAGCGCGGCTGATGGCAAGTACAGCGGCTATTACACGGCGGCCGATATCGCGGGCATGGCAGGTGGCGGTTCGGGCTCCGTAGGCTTGAGCGCCAGTGCCTATGTGGCGCCGCAGACGCTTGTGCCTTCGCGTGTCCAAGCGGAGGAGCCCGCACGGCAGGCGGTGCCGGAACCGGCCAGCGTGCTGCTGCTTGGCGTGGGCCTGGCGGGCTTGTTGGCGTTGCGCCGCCGCTGATCGCAGCGCGGCGGGAGGAGGGGGGCTGCGCGTTGCGGGGTGAGCTCCGGTGGATGGCCCACTGCTCAGCCGCATGCTAGAATTGCGCGCCCCGCCCGGATGGTGAAACTGGTAGACACCCGGGACTTAAAATCCCGTGCCAGCAATGGCGTGCGAGTTCGATCCTCGCTCCGGGCACCAGCATTCATGCAGGTTCCAGCAGATGAGAGTGATTCTCCGGCCGTTCCGCATAAGTCGGTCTGCGAAGCCGAAGCATCGCAAGCCGGTCAAGCCACGCTCCCGTCAGGCTCGTAGGGTTCCCTCGATGGAATCATCCAAAGTCTTGCCGAGGGCAGCGCCCAGCAGAATCTTGATTCCAGCCACCGCAGCTCCGTGTTTGTTGTCCCAATAGTAGCCATGCGCCGGTTCGAATTTGATCACGGTGATACGCGGATCGTCTTTGCCCTCGGTGAACCAAGTCTTGAGCGCGAAGCTCCACAGCTTATCGATCTTGTCCTGATCGCGTGAAACGCTGGCTCGTCCCGCAAGCGTCAAGAAGTGCGCATGAGGCGAGCCTTGGAAGAACAGGCGCACCTCGGGATTGGCGGCCAGTTCCTGATTCTTGCGGCTATCGCTGGCACTGAGAAACCATAAATTTCCCTGTTCATCGACTTCGCGCACGTTCATGGGGCGCGCGCTGTCGCCGGCGGTGCAGAAAAAACAGGTTTCCGCCTGTTTTGCCAATTCGGCCAGTTTCTCGACGGCTGCGCGGCCCGTCAGGTTCTCAACATTCTGTTCGGGCTGGTTGCGGTTAATAGAGTCCATTGCTGTCTCCTCGATTGTCCAGGACAATCCTAACCGAGCGTGTGCAGCCCAGTTCGTACGCTGGCTAACGAACCGCAATGGGCCCGTGCTCCAAGGGCTCCCTGGTTCCTACGGTTGACCAGCGCACCCGCCCTTCAGTCCAAGTCTGTCGCGTCGTGCCGCTCCGGCACCTGTTCCTCCGGCTTGCCGCGCACGCGGTTGACCTTGCGGCCGCGGATCACGGCCGGGCGGGCGCCCACTTCGTCGGCCCAGCGCTTGACGTTCTTGTACTCGTGGACGGACAGGAATTCGGCCGCTTCGTAGATGTTCTCGCGTACCAGCCCGCCGTACCACGGCCAGATCGCCATGTCCGCGATGGTGTACTCGTCCCCTGCCACAAAGCGGTGCTGCGCGAGCTGGCGGTCCAGCACGTCGAGCTGGCGCTTGGCTTCCATGGCGTAGCGGTTGATTGCGTACTCGATCTTCTCGGGCGCGTACGCGTAAAAGTGGCCGAATCCGCCGCCCACGAAGGGCGCGGACCCCATCTGCCAGAACAGCCAGTTGAAGGTCTCGGTGCGGGCCTTCAGCTCCGTCGGCAGGAAGGCGCCGAACTTCTCGGCCAGGTAGACCAGAATCGACCCCGACTCGAACACCCGCACCGGCTCGGTGCCGCTGCGGTCCAGCAGGGCGGGAATCTTGGAGTTCGGGTTGATGTCCACGAACCCGCTGGAGAACTGCTCCCCGTCGTTGATCTTGATGAGCCAGGCGTCATACTCGGCGCCCGCATGGCCGAGCGCCAGTAGCTCCTCCAGCATGATCGTGACCTTGACGCCATTTGGCGTGGCCAGCGAATACAGCTGCAGCGGGTGCTTGCCGACCGGCAGCTCTTTCTCGTGGGTGGGCCCGGCCACCGGGCGGTTGATGTTGGCGAACGTGCCGCCGGACGCGGCGGGCACCCAAACCTTGGGCGGAACGTAGTTGTTTTGATCGGCCATGCTTCTTCCCTTCCATCTTTCATGTGATGCGAGTGACACAAGGCGGCCATCTTGCCACAGCGTCAAAATCCGCGCCGATGCCACGCCAAATCCGCGTTTTAACAATTGAACCGTGCGCGAGAATATGGCCCTTAGAATGAGCCGCATGATGACCTCTACCATTCTCCACGCGACGTGCCCGGGAGCCCGGCCATGACTCCGCTGCGCATGGCCCGGCTGCGAGCCGGCTATACCCAGCGGGCCCTGGCGCTGGTGGCCGCGGTCGGGCAGGGCGCGCTGCACCGCTGGGAGAGCGGCGCGGAGCCGATCCCACCCGCGGCGCTCGACCGTCTGGCGCTGGCGCTGGATGTCAGCGCCACGGTGCTGCAGGGCGAAGCCGCGCCCATGGCGCTGCACGTCGCGCGCGGCTCGAGCGCTGAATCTACCTATTTCGGCGAGGTGACGCTGCACTTCACGCACGGCCAGCCCCTGCTGGTGCCGATCTCCCATGCCACCCGCGAGCGCATGCGCCAGGAGGCGGAGCGCGGGCACGCATGGTCGGTCTTCGACAGCCTCGATAACCGGGTGATCGTGCTGCGGCTGACGTCCTTGTCCGATCTGTTCTTCTCCAGTGAACAGGGCGAGGAGAGTGGACCGGAGGCGGGGCGCTACGAGCCAGGGCCGGGTGTTTTTCCGGAAGACGCATTCTGGGAGACGGTCGAGAAACTGTATGCCGGCGACTTGCCGGAGCTGGACCAGTTGAATGAGGCCCAGCGCGCCGTGGCCGAAGTCCTGTGGCCCGGCGCGGCCTCCGCGGACACGCGCTACTCGGACCAGCACACGCAAAACTTCTTCGCCAACGCCACCGAGACCGTGTGGCAGTGCGCCAGCGGTTTCCGGCGGTCGGCGTGGATGCATGACGATGCAGCTCTGCTGCCAGTGGTCGAAGCCTTGGCCGGGTGGGACGACACCACGGTCGGCCTGGTGCGCCTGCCGGTGGACGAGCATCAGGTCGTGCAGGTGAATCCCCAGGAAATCGACTACCTGTCTGTACCCGGCCACCGCCTGCGGCGCGTGCTGGCCTGACTCTTGGGCGCGGGGCTGCTTTGGTGTAGGATGCAGCCCGGCAGAACCAAGGACAAGCAATTGAACATCACCATCCATGAGGAACTGCGTTCCTTTGTCGATCCCCTCACGCCCACCGAATACGCGGCCCTCGAGCGCAGCCTGCTGGCCGAAGGCTGCCGCGATGCGCTGGTGCTGTGGAACGACATCCTGATCGACGGCCATAACCGGTACGATATCTGCACCAAGCACGGGATCGAATTCAAGACCGTCCAGAACACCCGCTTCACCTCCATCGAGGAGGTGATGCTGTGGATGATCGATAACCACCTCGCGCGCCGCAGCGTGTCCGACTATCAGCGCGGCGTGCTCGCGCTGCGCAAGAAGGAACTGATCACCAGCCGCGCGGCACCCCCGCCGCCCGCCGCGCCGCCAGCCGACACCACGGATGGCAGTACGCCGCCGTGGGAAGGCGAGAACGAGATCCCCAAGCCCGTGATCAAGAAGGAGGAGCTGGCGCGCGAAGCCCGCGTCTCCTCCGCCACCATCAGCCAGATCGAACGGATCCGCAAGGACGCCAGCCCTGAGCTGGTGCAGGCCGTGCGCCAGGGCGCCATCTCCATCAACGCCGCCGCCAACGTGGCCGCGCTGCCGAAGGAAGTGCAGGCCGCCGCCGTCGCGGGCGGGAAGAAGGAGCTGCAGCAGCTGGCCAAGCAGGTGCGCGAGCAGAAGCTGGCCACGCGCGCGCCGCGCGAACCGAAGGCGCCACCCGCCGATGTGCCGGACGGCCCGCCCACGCGCGGCTCGGACAATGAACTGATTACGCTGCGCGCCCAGGTCGCGGTACTGCGGCAGAAGGTGATCGACCTGACCGTCGAGAACACCGAACTCAAAGAACAACTGGCAGCCAAAAACTAAGGAGACCCCATGCAGCCGACCCGCCTCGCAGTGTCCATGATGATGACTTTCGCTGCGCTGGCAGCGGCTCCCGTGGTGGCGGCACCGGCATCCGCTGCGGCCGCGAAGGCGCAGCCGCAGGCCTCCGCCGAGCTGCAGCGCTGGCAGCAGACCGCCCAGCGCGTGACCATCATGCGCGACAAGTGGGGCATCCCGCACGTCTTCGGCAAGACGGATGCGGACGCGGTGTTCGGCATGCTCTACGCGCAGGCCGAGGATGACTTCAACCGCGTCGAACTCAATTACATCAACGCGATCGGACGCCTGGCCGAGGTGGAAGGCGAGGGCGAGATCTGGCGCGACCTGCGCATGAAGCTCTTCATCGATCCGGTGGAGCTGAAGGCGCAGTACGCGCGCAGCCCCGCGTGGCTGCAAAAGCTGATGGTCTCCTTTGCCGATGGCCTGAACTTCTATCTGCACACCCACCCGGAGGTCAAGCCGAAGCTGATCACGCACTTCGAGCCGTGGATGGCGCTCGCCTTCAGCGAAGGCTCGATCGGTGGCGACATCGAATCGGTGAACCTCAAGCAGCTGGAGCAGTTCTACGCGAAGCTGCCGGTGCCCGCGCAGGCGGTGGCTTTCGTGCCGCCAGAGACGGAGCCGCGCGGTTCCAACGGCTTCGCCATCGCGCCCAAGTTGACCAAGGACGGGCACGCGCTCCTGCTCATCAACCCGCACACCTCGTTCTACTTCCGGCCCGAGATCCACGTGGTCAGCGAGGAAGGGCTGAACGCCTACGGTGCGGTCACCTGGGGCCAGTTCTTTGTCTACCAGGGCTTCAACGAGCGGGTGGGCTGGATGCACACCTCCGGCGGTGGGGACGTGATCGACGAGTACCTGGAGACGGTCACCGAACGCAATGGCAAGTACTTCTACAAGTACGGCAGCGGCGAGAAGCCGATGAAAGCGGTCGCCATCCAGCTGCCCTACAAGGCCAAGGATGGGACCATGGCCACGCGCACGGTCACCGCGTACTCCACCCAGCATGGCCCGGTGGTGCGCCAGGCGGACGGCAAGTGGATCAGCGTGCGGCTGATGAATGATCCGATGCACGCGCTGCAGCAGTCCTATCTACGCACCAAGGCGCGCAACTACGCGGGCTTCCTGAAGGTGATGGACATCCGCACCAACTCGTCCAACAACACTGTGTATGCGGACGCGGACGGAAACATCGCCTACTTCCACGGGAATTTCATCCCCAGGCGGGATCTGAAATTCGACTGGAAGCATCCGGTCGACGGCAGCAACCCGGCCACCGAGTGGCAAGGCCTGCATCCGGTGAAGGACACCATCCGCCTCTTCAATCCCGCCAACGGCTGGGTGCAGAACACCAACAACTGGCCGTTCACGGCGGCAGGGCCCAACAGCCCGAAACAGTCCGACTATGCGGCCTACATGTGGTCCTTGCCGGAGAACCCGCGCGGCAAGCACGCGCTGCGCGTGCTGTCCGGTGCGCGTGAGCTGACGCTCGATGGCCTGATCGCCAAGGCCTACGACAGCTACCTCACAGCGTTTGAACCGCTGGTGCCCGCGCTGTTGAAGGACTACGACGCGCTGCCCGCGTCCGACCCGCGCAAGCCGCAGCTCGCCGAGCAGGTGCAGATGCTGCGCGGCTGGGACCTGCGCTTCGGCGTCGATTCGGTGCCGACCTCGCTGGCCGTGTATTGGGGCCAGGAGATGCTGGCGCATGCCTCCAAGGCGGCGCGCGCCGCCGAGATCCCGGCCATCGACTACATCACCACCCGTGCCACGCCGGAAGAACGGCTCGATGCGCTGGCCAGCGCGACGGCCAGGCTGACCACGGACTTCGGCAGCTGGAAGACGCCATGGGGCGAGATCAACCGCTTCCAGCGCCTGTCCGGCGCCGTCGACCTGCAGTACGACGACAGCAAACCGAGCATCCCGGTCGGGTTCGCGTCCGCGACCTGGGGCTCGCTGGCCTCGTTCGGCATGTCGGCGCCGCAGAAGACCAAGCGCATCTACGGCGACCGGGGCAACAGTTTCGTCGCGGTGGTCGAGTTCGGTCCACGCATCAAGGCCAAGAGTGTGCTGGCGGGCGGGGAGAGCGGGCACCCGGAGTCGCCGCACTTCAACGACCAGGCCGAGATGTACAGCAAGGGCCAGTTCAAGGACGTGCTGTTCTACAAGGACGACATCGCCAAGCAGCTGGAGCGCAGCTACCACCCCGGCCAGTGACGAGGGCGGGCGTATAGTTTCCCGACGCGCGCTATCTCAAGCCCAGCGCGTGTTCAAATTGAAAGAGTTGCACTCCTGATATGTACTGGAAGGGCTGTGCCCGGTTCTCCAGTCCACCTATCAGGAGTGTGATCGTGAAATCAATCCAAATCAAAGCTCTCACCGCTGCCGTCCTGCTGTCGGCCGCGGCGGCCGCGCAGGCCGACATCACCACCTACACCAGCCAGGCTGCTTTCAATGCGGCCGTGGGCAACCGCGGGGTCGATACTTTCAACGACCTGAGCATTGATCTGCTGCCCGAATCGCTCAGCCGCACGGCCGGCAGCTACAGCTACACGGCATCCGCGCCCGGCTCGCAGCTGTATGGCGCGGGCGGGGCGGGGGATGGCTGGCTGTCCACCAACCGTGCGACCGACACGATCCTCTTCAACGGCTTCATGCCGGGCGTGACGGCGGCAGGCGGCTTTTTCTTCGGTTCCGACATCGCCGGGCAGTGGGTGGAAGGCTCGACCGTGATCGTGCACGCCAGCGACGGTGTCGATAGCGCGGACTTCACCATCAGCAACAGCGGGGTGAACAGCTTCGTCGGTTTCTCGTCCACCCGCGGCCTGGTGTCGCTGAGCATGGAAAGCGTCTCCGCCACCGGCCCGGTCTGGAACACGGCCAATAACTTCACGCTGGGCCAGGTCCAGGCCGTACCTGAGCCCGCGGAGTACGCGATGCTGCTGGCGGGACTGTTATCGCTGGGCTGGACGGCGCGGCGCCGCCGCGGCTGATCCGTGTTTGATGCCGCGTCCACCTTCCCGGACGCGGCTTTTTCCCTGCGTTACCCCCTTCCGGCAAGCTATAATCCCCGCCACTCGTTTTTCGCAGGTCAGGGCCGTGGCAAAACTCTATTTCAGGTATTCGGCGATGAACGCCGGCAAATCGACCGCACTGCTGCAGGTCGCCCACAACTACGAAGAGCAGGGCCAGAAGGTCAAGCTGTACACGGCAGCCATCGACGACCGCTACGGTGTTGGCGTGGTCACCTCCCGGTTGGGTCCCCAGCGCGAGGTCGATCTCTTCGACAAGGACACCAACTTCCTCGACAGCGTTCCCAGCGTGTCGTGCGTGCTGGTGGATGAGGCGCAATTCCTGTCGCCCCAGCAAGTGAGCCAGCTGCACCAGCTGGCCCAGGTGCGCGGCGTGCCGGTCATCTGCTATGGCCTGCGCAGCGACTTCCGCGGTGAGCCTTTCCCCGGGTCGGCCTATCTGCTCGCGCTGGCCGATGACATCGAGGAAATCAAGAACATCTGCACCTGCGGCAAGAAAGCGACCATGAACATCCGGGTCGACGAAAAGGGCGAGCGCATCCGCGAAGGCGAGCAGGTCTCGATCGGCGGTAACGAAGCCTACCGCCAAGCCTGCGGGCGCTGCTTCTACACGGGCTGAGCCGCCGGCCATGCACGGCATCAGCTGCAGCTCAGTTGCCGGTGCCTGGCTGTGCCAGCACAGCGGCATGCTGCTCTACCTCGTGCCGTCGATGGCGATGGCCGTGCTCATGCATATCCTCAGCCGGGCCAGCCCGGCTTTCTTCATCTTTCTCGCATCGGGCACCATCTGCCACGAACTGGCCCACTTCTTCGTCGGGCTGGTGACCAATGCCCAGCCGGTCGGGCTCACGATTATTCCCAAACGCAATGGCAACACCTGGCGGCTGGGCGAAGTCCGGCTCAACAACCTGCGCTGGTACAACGCCGCCCCGGCGGCACTGGCGCCGCTGGGGCTGCTGGCGATTCCAATCGCGGTGGCCTGGTACCGCACCCGTTTTGCATCCTGGCATTTCGCGCCCCTGGATGTCGGCCTGACCTTCCTGCTGGGCCCGCTGTTCCTGTCGTTCTGGCCATCTCCTGTCGACTGGAAACTGGCGCTGCGCTCCTGGCCTTATCTGCTTGTTATCGCCTGTGGTGCCGGGGCTTACGCCTGGCTTAAGCACCCCGGCTTCCATTTGTAATCGACGGTAAAGGCGTGCTCGTATTGCTGGCCCGTTGCTGTAGAATGAGCCGCATCGCTGGGCTTGGAATGTGTGGAGCTGCCCGCAGATAGAAGGTCACAATCCACGCCGGAGAATCGAATGAAGAAGAAGTTGTTGGTGGTTGCCCTCGCGGTTGGCATGTCGGCCCATTTTGCCATTGGCCAGCCGGAAAAATCGGCCCCGTCGGTGCTCAAGCCGACCGCGGCCCAGACCCAGGCGGCGCTGTGGGCTTCTCGTGTGCTCGCGCGCTATCACTACAAGGCGGTCCCGCTCGACGACCAGATGAGCGAGAAGATTTTCGACCGCTACTTCAAGACGCTGGATGCGGACAAGCTGTTCTTCCTGCAGTCGGACATCGATCAGTTCAACGCCGTGCGCGGCAAGTTCGACGATGCGATCAACAACGAGAACCTGGCCCTGCCGTTCCAGATTTACAGCGTCTACCAGACCCGCTACGACGAGCGCCTGAGCTATGCGCGCGAGCTGCTCAAGGGTAAGTTCGACTTCACCGCCGACGAAACCTATCCGATCGATCGCGAGAAGGCCCCGTGGCTCAAGACCGATGACGAAGCCAAGGACCTGTGGCGCCGCCGCGTCAAGAACGACTGGCTGCGCCTGAAGCTCGCCGGCAAGGACGACAAGGCCATCCGTGAGACGCTCGACAAGCGCTATGAGAACTCGATCAACCGCCTCAAGAAGCTCAACAACGAGGACGTGTTCCAGATGTTCATGAACGCGTACGCGATGTCGATCGAGCCGCACACCAACTACTTCGGCCCGCGCTCGGCCGAGAACTTCGACATCCAGATGCGCCTGTCCGTGGAGGGCATCGGCGCCATCCTGCAGTCGCGCGACGACTACACCGTGGTGCGCGAGATCGTGCCGGGCGGTCCGGCGTCGGTGTCGGGCAAGCTCAAGGTGGGCGACCGCATCCTCGGCGTGGCCCAGGGTGACGGCCAGTTCGTGGACGTGATGGGCTGGCGCATCGACGACGTGGTCGAGAAGATCCGCGGCGCCAAGGATTCCGTGGTGAAGCTGGACGTCCTGCCCGCCGACGCGGGTCCGGACGGCAAGCACATGACCATCTCGCTGGTGCGCAAGAAGGTCAGCATGGAGGAGCAGTCCGCCAAGAAGACGATCATCGAGACCAAGGATGCCGGCGGCCAGAAGCGCCGCGTCGGCGTGATCACGCTGCCAGGCTTCTACCAGGACTTCGACGCCCGCCGCCGCGGCGAGCGCGACTTCAAGAGCGCGACCCGCGACGTGGCCCGCCTGCTGGGCGAGCTCAAGAAGGACAAGGTGGACAACGTCCTGATCGACCTGCGCAACAACGGCGGCGGCTCGCTGACGGAGGCGGTCGAGCTGACCGGCCTGTTCATCGACAAGGGCCCGGTGGTGATGCAGCGTTCCAGCGACGGCAAGGTCGATATCGAGAACGACACCCAGCCCGGCCTGGCCTGGGACGGTCCGATGGGCGTGCTGATCAACCGTGGTTCGGCCTCGGCCTCCGAGATTTTCGCGGCCGCGATCCAGGACTATGGCCGCGGCATCATCATCGGCGAGCCGAGCTTCGGCAAGGGCACGGTGCAGACCCTGGTGCCGCTGGACCGCTTCGCGGCCAACGACAAGCAGCGGCTGGGCGAACTGAAGATGACCATCGCGCAGTTCTTCCGCATCAATGGCGGCACCACGCAGCTGCGTGGGGTGACGCCGGATATCAAGCTGCCGGTGATGTCGGATTCGGAGAACTTTGGCGAGTCCAGCTTCGAAAACGCGCTGCCGTACACCACCGTCAAGCCGGCACCGTTCATCCCGCTGGGCGACATCAAGGCCATCCTCGCGCCGCTGCAGAAGAAGCACGACCTCCGCGTGGCCAAGGACAAGGACTACCAGTTCCTCGAGGACGACGTGGCCGAGATGCGCAAGCACCTCAACGACAAGACCATCTCGCTGAACGAGGCTGTGCGCCGCAAGGAGCGCGACCAGCAGGAGGCGCGCGCCAAGCTGCGCGAGCAGCACCTGTTCACGCAGATGCCAGTCCCGCCGAAGGATGCGCCGGTCGAGGGGGGCGATCCGAAGGTGAAGGCGCCGCCGACCGCCAAGCCGGCCGCTCAGACCACCAAGGCCGTGGCCGTGCGCCTGCCGCGCACCGACGATGGCCTGCAGGGTGACGAGCGCTCGCTGGCCGCCGAACTGGCCGCCGAAAAGCGCGCCAAGGACGCCAAGGACATCCTGTTGAACGAAGCCGCCCACATCCTGGCCGACGAGGTGTCCCTGCTCAAGACGGACACCCGCCTGGCGACCAAGGTCGCGCCGTACCTGCCGCCGACCAGGGGCAACTGAGCGTCCCCGCTCCTACGAAAGCCGCGTCCCGTGACGCGGCTTTTTTTCGTTCGTTGTCAGGACCGCAGCACGCCGGATTTGGGTTAGAATCCTTTGCGAACGACCGTGCTTTTTAAGGCGCGACGCAAGCTTAGGAGACAGCATGGACCTGAACTACAGCCCCACGGAGCTGGCCTTTCGCGATGAGGTGCGCACCTTCCTGGCCGCGCACCTGCCCGCGGACCTGCAGCACAAGGTGCGCCGCCACTTGCGCCTGACAAAGGACGATTACGTCCGCTGGCACCGGATCCTCAACCAGCAGGGCTGGGTCGCACCGAACTGGCCGGCGGAATACGGCGGGCCGGGCTGGACGCCCGTGCAGCGCCACATCTTTGACGAGGAATGCGCGCGCGCGGGCACGCCGCCCATCATGCCGTTCGGTGTGAACATGGTGGCCCCGGTGATCATGGCATTCGGGAACGAGGCCCAGAAGGCGTACTACCTGCCGCGCATTCTCGCCTGCGACGACTGGTGGTGCCAGGGCTACTCGGAACCCGGTGCGGGCTCGGACCTCGCTTCGCTCAAGACCAGCGCCCGCCGCGAGGGCGACCACTACGTCGTCAACGGCCAGAAGACCTGGACCACGCTGGCGCAGCATGCCGACATGATCTTCTGCCTGGTGCGCACCGACCCCACGGTGCGCAAGCAGGAGGGCATCTCGTTCCTGCTGATCGACATGAAGACGCCCGGCATCACGGTGCGCCCCATCATCATGCTGGACGAAGACCACGAGGTGAACGAAGTCTTCTTCGACAACGTGAAGGTGCCGGTGCAGAACCTGATCGGCCAGGAGAACCGCGGCTGGACCTATGCCAAGTACCTGCTCGGCCACGAGCGCACCGGCATCGCCGCCGTCGGCCGCTCCAAGCGCGAGCTGCCCAGGCTGAAGGCGCTCGCGCGCAAGCAGCGCAAGAACGGCCGCCCGCTGCTGGAGGACCCGCTGTTCGCCGCCAAGGTCGCGGAACTGGAGATCGAGCTGATGGCGCTGGAGATGACCGTGCTGCGCGTACTGGCCCAGGAACACAAGGCGCCCGGCCCCGAGGCCTCCGTCCTCAAGGTGCGCGGCACCGATATCCAGCAGCGCCTCACCGAACTGGCGATGGAAGCGGCGGGCCCGCTGGCGCTGCCGTTCGACCCGGTCTACCTGGAAGGCGGGACGGAGCACGCCATCACCGGTGCCGATGACGAAGCGCCGCTCGCGTCGCACTACTTCAACTTCCGCAAGACGTCGATCTACGGCGGCTCCAACGAGATCCAGCGGAACATCATCACCCAGATGATCCTGGGCCTGTAAGCGAGGACACGGCATGGACTTTCAATTCACCGAAGAGCAGCAGCAGTTTGCCGACGCCCTCAAGCGCTGGGCTGCGAAGGATTACGCATTCGAGACGCGCCAGAAGATCGTGCTGTCCGAGGCCGGGGGTTCGGACGAGGCCTGGGCCACGCTGGTGGAACTGGGCATGACCGCGTTGCCGGTGCCGGAAGAGCAGGGCGGCTTCAATGGCAGCGCGGTCGACCTGTATGTCGTGATGCAGGAGCTGGGGCGTGCACTGGTCGTGGAGCCTTACCTGGCCACGGTGCTGGGCGCGCACTGCCTGCAGCTGGGCGGCGCGCATGCGGACCTGCTGGCGCAAGTGGCGGCCGGGGAGCTGCGGCTGGCCTGCGCATTGGGTGAGCCGCAGGCGCGGCACGACATGCGCGACATCGCCACCACGGCCATTGCGGAGGGCGACGGGTACGTGCTCAATGGCCGCAAGAGCGTCGTGATCCACGGAGCACAGGCCGGAATGCTGATCGTCTCCGCGCGCAGCCATGGCGGCCAAAGCGAGACCGATGGCATCTCGCTGTTTGTGGTCCCGGCCGATGCCCAGGGCGTGCACATCACGCAGTACCGCACCGTCGACGGACAGCGGGCCGCGGACATTCTCCTGAAAGACGTGAACGTCCCGGCGGCGCACCTGATCGGCCCGGCGGGCCAGGGGTGGGCCGTGCTCGACGCGGCGCTCGACTACGGCGCTGGCCTGCTGTGCGCGGAAGCCATCGGCGCCCTGCAGGCGCTTTTTGACGCTACGCTTGAATACCTGAAGACACGCCAGCAGTTCGGCGTCCCGATCGGGAAATTCCAGGCGCTCCAGCACCGCATGGCGGACATGTACATCCACCTGGAGCAGGCTCGTTCGATGGCGCTGCTCGCCGCGGTGAAACTGGCTTCAGAGAATGTGGAAGAGCGCCGCCGCGCGGTCTCCGCGGCCAAGTACCGCGTGGGGCAGGCGATCCGCTTCGTGGGCCAGCAGGCGATCCAGCTGCATGGCGGCATGGGCGTCACCAACGAGCTGCCCGCAGCGCACTATTTCAAGCGCCTGACAATGATCGAACTGACGCTGGGCGACTCGGACCACCACCTGCAGCGCTTCATCGCCCACGCGGATTACTCGAGTCATTCATCCATGCAGTAGCGGTTGCGCCCCTGCGCTTTGGCGCGGTAGAGCTGCGCGTCCGCGCGCCGGATCAGTTCTCCCGCGCCGTCCGGCCCCTCCGGCACCTGGGCCGCGATGCCGATGCTGACGCTGACGAACGGCTTGGCGTCGGACTTCGCGTGCGGAATGGCCAGCAGGTCGACCTGCTCGATCAGCTTGCGGGCCACCGTCTCGGCGCCCGGCGGGCCATCGGTCAGCAGCACCGCGAACTCCTCGCCGCCGTAGCGCGCCACCACGTCCTGCGGACGGGCGGCGGCGCGGCGCATGGCGGCGGCCACCTCCTGCAGACAGGTGTCGCCGGCCTGGTGTCCATACTCGTCGTTATAGCGCTTGAAGAAGTCGATATCGATCAGCAGCAGCGACAGCGGGGTGCCCGCACGCGCGGAGCGGCGCCATTCCCGCTCCAGCGCCTCGTCGAAGCCGCGCCGGTTCGAGACCCCGGTCAGGCCATCGGTCAGCGTCAGCTCGCGCAGCACGTCGCTCTGGCGCTTGACGGTGAGCTGGGTGCGCACCCGCGCGCGCACGACGGCGGCGTTGACCGGCTTGGTGATGAAGTCCGCGGCACCGGCATCGAGTGCGCGCGTTTCGTCCTCCGGCGAAAACAGGGAGGTGACGAAGATGATCGGGATGTTGCTGGTCACGGAGGACGTGCGCAGGGCCTGGCAGACCGCGTAGCCGTCCATGTCCGGCATCATCGCGTCCAGCAGGATCACGTCGGGCCGCTGGTTATGGGCGATGTCGATCGCCCTGGCCCCGTTCATCGCGAACAGGACGTCGTGCTCCGCTTCCAGTGCCTGGTTGAGAACCTGGATGTTTTCCATCGCGTCGTCAACGATGAGAATGCGGCCGTTGCGCGCGATATCGGTCCAACTCATGCACTGTCCTTTCGATTCAAAAGATCCTCCACCAGTGTGGCTGCGTGCGCGAATCCCAGCGTGTCGATGGCCTCGGCCAGCGCCGCCACCAGCTCCGGTGCGGCCTGGGCCAGGTGCGGACGCAGGGCCTGGAAAGCGGCGCCCGCCTTCAGGTTGTTATTCTGGAGGAGGATGAGTAAATGCGCCAGCGCGGTCCGCAGCTCCCCCTCGGGAGGTGGGGGTGCCGTCCCGTGGGACTGCTCCGTGGGGGATGGTTCGGGCGGCAGCAAGTGCTCGGCATCGGCCAGCTGCGCCAGTGCGGCGGCGAAGGTGGCGAGGCAAGGTGCCCAGTCCGGCTCGCGGCGCTGGCGGATGGCGTCTTCC
>NZ_SPVF01000269.1 GCF_004614185.1 Zemynaea arenosa
CCCCGGCACCAGCGGACGGCCCGTTCCGCCCCGCCGGGCGCGGATCGGCCCGCTCGGCGATCACCCGCTTCTCGGCCTCCGACAGCGGCACCGCCGCTGTCGCCGCCGCAGCTGCCTGCGCAATTGCCCGCGCCGACGCAGCATTGGCCGCAGCCGACCCGGCTACCTGCACGATCTGCCCATCCTTCCAGACGTAATCGGCGGTCGCGTTCTGCGATGCCGCCGCGCCCGCCGCGTACGGCTCCTGCAAACGCAGGAACGGCTGCCCCGCGCCATTGAACTCGACCGCCCGCAGCTCGCGGCACTCGCCAAAGTCCTTGGACACCTGCGCCGTCCCGTTGGCAAACACCTCCAGGAACACAAACGCATGCCCGCAGCTGCCCGCGCGCTTGAGCATTTCGACCACGACGTACTCATGTTCCCCGTGCGAGCTGCCCTTGTACAGGGACGCGCCCAGCGCGGAGATGCGGCGCACCACCTGGCCCTTGAACAGGACCTCGGCGCCAGCCGGGTTCTCGCGCACCTCCACGGTGCCATAGCGGGTGTCGACGCGCTGGCGGTCGGCCACCGCGTGGGCGGGAAGAGTCAGGGAGAGAGCGGCGGCGCCCAGCAGCGCGGCCGTGGTGAGAGGACGTAGCGTGGCCATGGAATAACGGGATGTACCAGGAATGAGCAGACAGTCTAGCGCTGCGAATGCGCGCTCAGTCGCTGGAAAAACCGGGTTAACCGCCCGCTACTCCGGGGAAAACTCCCGAAGAGATGGCCGCGTCAGTAGTGCGGCGGCCGCTCGTTGAGGATGGTGCCGGGCCCGCTGTGCGCGTTGTTCTGCACGTGCTCGGCCAGCTTGGCCAGCATGGCCTCCAGCTGGTCGATGCGGCGCGACTGCTCGTACACAGTGCGGTTGAGCGTGTCCAGCAGGTCTTCCTGCATGGCCAGCTTGATTTCGAGGTCGATGAAGCGGTCGTCGGTGTTCACGGGGATGGCCAAAAATTCAACCGAACGGAGTATAGACGATCCCGTCCTGCACCTGCCCCACCACCTGGGCCACCATCTCGTCGCTGGTGGCAAAGTGGGCCAGCACATAGCCGCGCGACATGTGGACGTCGTCGATCACGTGCTTCCAGAACGCCAGCCCTTCCGCGTCCGGCGCCGCGTGGCGCAGGTTGGTGTACATCGCCTTCAGGAAGTCCTCGGTGCCGATGTTGGCACCCCAAGTCCGGGTGAATTCGCTGCCGTCGATGAAGCCCTGGGCCACCGCATCCGCACTCGCGCCACGGTCCAGCACGTCGATCCAGTAGCCGAGGCCGACGGCATCGGGCGCGCGGTCGAATGCGGCCTTGTACATGCGGTAGGCCAGGCCGCTCACGCCCAGCACGTCGAGTGCCACGGCGCTGTGGTCGCTGAAGTAGGCGCGCTCGACGTTGTTCAGCGTGTCGACCCCGCCGTTGCCCACGTTGTCCGTGACGGTGTAGCCGCCGGTGGCCGTGTGCACCACCTTGAAATTGGTGTGCGGCGCCGTGTAGGTGATACGGTCCAGCCCCGCGGACCCGTTGTAGACCGTGTTCCCGGCCTGCGGCGCGAAGTTGTCCGCGGCGGCGGTGCCGTCCACGATCCTGGTGCCGAACTGGCTGGCGGCCACGGTGGTGTCGCTGAACTTCAGGTATTCGATATTGGACAGCAGGTCGGTGCCGTCGAAGGTGCCGGACGTGGTGCGCGTGTCTGCGACGCTGACCGTGCCGTTGTCGTTGGTGGTGATGGTATAGGCCGCCAGCGTCCCCCGGAACACGGCCGTGTCGATGCCGGCGCCGCCATTCAGCACATCCGCCCCGCCGTCGCCTTCCAGCAGGTCGTTGCCGCCATCGGCGGTGATGCTGTCGCCCAGGCTGGTGCCCATGAGGTAGCGGCCGGTGGTGCCGTCGCCCAGGCCGAGCGTGCCGCCGAGGCCGTCGCCGCCATACAGCCAGGCCAGCGCTTCGAGGTCGTACTGCGAGTACGTTGGGTACGGCCCGCCCAGGTGGGTGTAGGACATCAGCGTGTTCGCGGTCGTGTCCTGGCCGTAGGGCAGCGTGTTGCCGTTCTCGGCGCTCACATCGAACGGGTGCTTGAGGCCGAGTGCATGGCCCAGCTCGTGCAGCAGCGTCTCGTAGCCGGATGTGCCGGCCGAGAGGTTCGCGTTTTGCCCGCGCCATTCGCGGTTGTCCAGGTAGACCCAGGCGTTGGCCGAATAATCGACCAGGGCATTGCCGTCCTGTCCGCCTGGCGTGTAGCTGGCGCGCCAGCTGCATTCGCCGGTGGTCTGGGCATCGCTGAGGTCGACGTTACACAGATGGATATCGGCCACCGCGCCATTGGTCGTCAGCACGAAATTGATGCCGGTGACCTTCTGCAGGTAGGCGAAGGCTGCCTGCGCGCCCGCCTGCTGGGCACTGCTGAATGCTTCCTGCCCGCTGCGCCCTGTCTCATTGCCGGTGCTGATGGAGAAGGTGTAATACAGCGTGTTGTTGACCAGGGCCGCGGTGTCGTAATTCCAGTCTGGACCCTTGCTCATGAGGGCGTTGACGGAAGCGAGCGGAGACAGCGGCGCGGAGGTGACGTCGGTAACGAGAGCCATGATATCAATGAGGCAAAACAAGCAGAACAGAGGCCGGGTGCCACGGCATGGCCCCCCAGCCCATCAGTATTTCTTGCCTCCGCGTAGGTGTCAAACGCCCGGTTCTTGAACTGTGCGTTGTCACGCTCTGTTACGCTTTCGGCGTTGACAGCAAATCCTTGAGGCGCGCCAGCCGCTCCTTGGGCGTCAGCACCTCGGATTCCTTGGGCGGCGCGTCGCCCACGTCGAGCTGCATCTCCTTGATGAAGCGCGACGGATCGCAGTGCACCTGCTCGCCGGCGCGCTTGCGCTTCTTGCACCAGGTGATGCGCAGGGTGCGCTGGGCCCGCGTAATGCCGACGTACATCAGGCGCCGTTCCTCTTCCACCCGCGCGGCCACCTGCTCGGCCGGCATGTCCGGGTCGCCCTTGTGCGGGAGGATACCCTCTTCGCAGCCGACCAGGAACACGTGCGGATACTCCAGCCCCTTGGACGCATGCAGGGTCGACATGCGGATCGCATCCGGCTCCTCGTCCTTCCCCTCCAGCATGGACATCAGGGCCACCATCTGGGTCAGTTCGAGCAGGTTCTTCTCTTCGCCCGTGCCGTCGCGCCCGCCGCGGCCGCGTTCCTTCAGCCAGTTGGTGAACTCCAGCACGTTCTGCCACTTGGCCTGCGCCGCGCGCTCTTCGAAGGAGTCGTACAGGTAGTTCTCGTAATTGATCTCCTTCATCATGTCGTCCAGCACGGCGGCGGCATTGTCGCCGCTGCCGGACGGACCGGGCCGCGAGGCGCGCGATTCCAGGTCATTGATGAAGTTGCAGAACTCGCGCAGCGGCCGCAGCTGGCGGTCCGGCAGCAGCGCTTCGATGCCGCCCTTGAACACGGCCGCAAACAGCGAGCACTGCCACTGGCCGGAGAACGCGCCCAGCACCTCCAGCGTGGACTGGCCGACCCCGCGCCGCGGCGTGGTCACGGCGCGGATGAAGGCCGGATCATCGTCCTCGTTCGCGATCAAACGCAGGTAGGCGATGATGTCCTTGATCTCGGCCTTGTCAAAAAAGCTCTGGCCGCCCGAGATCGTGTACGGAATCCGCTCCTGCCGCAGCGCCTGCTCGATCACGCGGGCCTGGTGGTTGGAGCGGTACAGGATGGCGTAGTCGGTCCACTTGTTCTTGCGCTGGAAGTGGTCGGCCGAGATCATGATCGCCACCTGCTGGGCCTCCGCCTCGTCGGTCGGCATCCCGAACACTTCGATCGGTTCGCCCAGCCCGTGTTCGGACCACAGCTTCTTGTCGAACAGCTTCGGGTTATTGCCGATGACCGCGTTGGCCGCCTGCAGGATGCGGGTGGTGGAGCGGTAGTTCTGCTCCAGCTTGATCACGCGGAGATCGGGGAAGTCGGTCTGCAGGGTGCGCAGGTTCTCCACCGACGCGCCGCGCCAGGCGTAGATGGCCTGGTCGTCGTCCCCCACGGCGGTGAACATCGGCTTCTTGCCCAGGCCGGTCACCAGCAGCTTGACCAGCTCGTACTGGCAGGTGTTGGTGTCCTGGTACTCGTCCATGAGCAGGTAGCGCAGGCGGCGCTGCCACTTGTCGCGGATCGGCTCGTTGTTGCGGAACAGCTCCACCGGCAGTCGGATCAGGTCGTCGAAGTCGACCGCCTGGTAGGCCTGCAGGGTGGCCACGTAGCTGCGGTAGATGCGCGCGGCCTGGGCTTCGTCTTCGTCCTTGGCCTGCTTGATGGCGAGTTCGGGATCGACCAGGCCGTTCTTCCACAGTGAGATGGCGGTCTGGATGCCGCGGATGACCTGCTTGTCGGTCGTCAGGGCCAGGTCCTGCACCAGCGAATAGCAGTCGTCGCTGTCCATGATGGAGAAGCGGTCCTTGAGGCCGACGCCGTTGGCTTCCTGGCGCAGGATCTTCACGCCCAGCGAGTGGAAGGTCGAGACGGTCAGCATCTTGGCCTGCTTGGGCTGCTTGAGCAGCTTGCCGATGCGCTCCTGCATCTCGACCGCGGCCTTGTTGGTGAAGGTCAGCGCCGCGATGGTGCGCGGGTCGTAGCCCTTCTCCTCGATCATGTAGGCGATCTTCTGCGTGATCACGCGGGTCTTGCCCGAGCCGGCGCCCGCCAGCACCAGGCAGGGGCCATCGAGATAGCAACAGCCTTCGCTTTGCGGGCCATTGAGGCCGAAACGGGGAGCGGATTGGGACATGAGAGGCGGGCACGGCGGAAGAACAGCCGCCCATTGTACCGTTCTTTCCGGCATTTTCCGCCCCCGGTATGCCCCGCGACGGCGTGATATAGTCCGGTATATAGCGACTTCTGAGCATCATGACAAAACTTCTCACTGGATTGCTGTTGGCCTTGGCTGCGCTGGGGGCGCGGGCGGGGGAGATCACGGTGTCGGCGGCGGCGAGCTTGACGAATGCGTTCAAGGAGCTGGCGCGCGTGTATGAAACGGGCCATCCGGGCACCCACGTGCAGCTGAACTTTGGCGCCTCCGGTGCACTGCTGCAGCAGATCGTCAAGGGCGCCCCGGTGGACGTGTTTGCGTCCGCCGACCAGGAGACCATGAACAACGCCGTGCAGCAGAAGCTCGTGCGCGCCGCCGAGCGCCGCGACTTTGCGCGCAACCGGCTGGTGGTCGTGGTCCCCGCTGATGCCAAAGCCCCGCCCCCATCGTTGGCCGCCCTCGCCCAGCCGCAGGTGAAACGCATCGCCATGGGCCTTCCGGCCAGCGTCCCCGCCGGCCGCTACGCCCGTCGCGCCCTGAACGACGCGGGCCTGTGGCAGGCCGTCGCGCCAAAGATCATCGGCACCCAGAACGTGCGCCAGGCGCTGGACTACGTGGCCCGGGGCGAAGTCGATGCCGGCTTCGTCTACGCCACCGACGCCGCGCTCATGCCGCAGGACGTGCGCACCGCCTTCGAAGTCCCGCTGCATGAGCCGGTGACCTATCCCATCGCCCCGCTGGCCGCCAGCGCCAGCACCGAAGCGCGCGCCTTCGTCGCCTATGTGCTGTCCGCGCCCGCCCAGGCCATCCTCGCCAGATACGGCTTCGCGCAACCCTGACCGATGCAGGACGTCTGGCCCGCCCTCGCCCTGTCGCTCAAGGTGGCACTGTGTGCGACCTTGCTCGATCTCGTGCTCGGCGTGGCGGTCGGCTACGCGCTGGCACGCCTGCGCTTCCGTGGCCGCGACATGCTCGACGCCCTGCTCACGCTCCCCATGGTGATGCCGCCCACGGTGCTCGGCTACTACCTGCTGGTGCTGCTCGGCCGCCGCGGCACCTTCGGCGGGTGGCTGGACCGCGAGTTCGGCATTAATCTGATCTTCACCTGGCAGGGCGCCGTGATCGCCGCCGCGGTGGTGGCCTTCCCCCTGGTGTTCAAGACTGCGCGCGCCGCCTTCGAAGCGGTGGACGCGCAGCTGGAGGACGCGGCCCGCGTGCTGTCCGTGCCCGAAGCCGCGGTGTTCTTCCGCGTGACCTTGCCGCTGGCCTGGCGCGGCATCCTGGCCGGTCTGCTGCTGGCCTTCGCCCGCGCCCTCGGCGAATTCGGCGCCACGCTGATGGTCGCCGGCTCCATTCCCGGCAAGACGCAGACCTTGTCCATCGCAGTGTATGAAGCCGTGCAGGCCGGCCAGGACGACACCGCCCTGCAGCTGGTCCTCATCACCTCCGCCGTGTGTGTCATCGTGCTGCTGGCCGCAGGCCGGATCGCCCCCGTGCGGATTGGGCGCTGACATGCACATCGACCTCGCCATCGACAAGACCCTGCGCGCCGGTCCGCGCCGCTTTCATTTGCAGGCCGCCTTCACCGCGCACAGCGACCGTCTGGTGATCCTCGGTCCCTCGGGCGCGGGCAAAAGCCTGCTGCTCAAGACGATCGCAGGCCTGGAGCGCCCGGACCATGGCCACATCCGCCTGGCCGGGACCACGCTGTTCGACAGCGCCCAGCGCATCTGCGTGCAACCGCAGCTGCGCCAAGTCGCCTACGTGTTCCAGGACTACGCCCTGTTCCCGCACCTGGACGTGCGCCAGAACGTGGGCTTCGGTCTCACGCGCGGCTGGCGCAACCCGCGCCGCGGCGTGCGCGATGAGCGCATCGGCTACTGGCTACAGGCGCTGGGCCTCGAACATGTGGCGCACCAGTACCCGCACGAGCTCTCGGGCGGCCAGCGCCAGCGCACCGCCCTCGCCCGCGCACTCGCCAGCGAACCGCGTGCCCTGCTGCTCGATGAACCTTTCTCCGCGCTGGACGCGGGCCTGCGCGCCGACATGCGCGCGGAGCTGGATGCCTTGCAGCGCCGCCTGCAGGTACCGATGATCCTCATCACCCACGACCCGGAAGACGCGCGCCTGTTCGGCGGCCAGGTGCTCACCTTGCGCGACGGCCTGGTGGAGTCCATCACATGAACGAGAACATCGGGGTCCAAGGCGTCGAGGTGCACGGGGAACTCTGGATGAGCGTCGGCGGCACCGCGCTCGGTGGCGACAAGCGCATCGCACTGCTGGAAGCGATCGCGCGCGAAGGCTCGATCACGAGCGCCGCCCGCGCCGTGGGCATGAGCTACAAGGGCGCGTGGGACGCGGTGGATGCGATGAACAACCTCAGTGGCGAGCCACTGGTGGAGCGCGCCACCGGCGGGAAGGGCGGCGGCGGCACGCGCCTGACCGCGCGCGGCGCCGAACTGGTGCAGAACTTCCGCGCCATCGAACGCGCGCACGCGGAGTTTGTCCAACAGCTGGGCCGCCAGGCCGGCGACCTGCCCCTGTTGAGGAGACTGGCCATGAAGACCACCGCACGGAATCATTTCCTGGGCACCGTGACCGAAGTGCGGCGCGGCAGCGTCAATGACGAGGTGCTGCTCGCGCTGCCCTCGGGCGAACAGCTGGCCGCCATCGTCACGCACGACAGCATCGTGGAACTGGGGCTGGCGGAAGGTGTGCAGGCGGTGGCGCTGGTGAAGGACTCGTCGATCATCGTGCTGGCCGACGAAGACCGCGCGCGCTACTCGGCCCGCAACCGGTTGGCCGGGACCATCGTGCGCCTGCAGCCGGGCGCGGTGAACACGGAGCTGGTGCTGGACCTCGGCCACGGCGCCACCCTGGCCGCCACCATCACCAACGAAAGCGCCGCCACGCTGGGCCTCGCGGAAGGCGGCCGTGCGGCCGGCATCTTCAAGGCTTCCAGCGTGATCCTGTGCGTGCCGGAGTAGCCTGCGGCGTCAGGTGTTGTCCCGCGCGTCCCAGAACGCCGGGTTGTGGTCCCACCCGGACAGCACGATCTTGCCGATCGTGCGTCGGCTCTCCAGCGCCGCATGCGCGCGCGCCAGGTTGTTCGCGTTGATGTGCCCGAAGTTGTCGTTGACCGTCGTACGCAGCACACCCTCGTCGACCAGCCGCGCCACCTCGGCCAGCAGCTTGTGCTGCTCGATCATGTCCGCCGTCTGAAACGACGAGCGCGTGAACATCAGCTCGAACACCAGCGTCCCGCTTTTGCCGAACAGTTTTTCCACAGCCAGCGGCTGCTGGTTGTTCACGATGCTGCATACCTTCCCCTGCGGCGCCAGCGCGGTGGCGATGGCGTCGAAGTGCCGGTCCAGGTCATTGGTACACAGGACGTAGTCGACCGTCTCGAAACCCAGCGCCTTGAGCTGCGCCGGAATGTCCCCGCTGTGGTCCACCACATGGGCCGCTCCCAGCGCCCGGCACCACTCCGCCGACTCCTTGCGCGAGGCCGTCGCAATCACCGTCAGCCCGGCCAGTTTGGCCGCCAGCTGGATCGCAATCGACCCCACGCCGCCCGCGCCGCCGATCACCAGCAGCGTGCGGCCGCGCTGCGCGCCGTGCCGGTCGATGACCAGCCGCTCGAACAGCGCTTCCCACGCGGTGATGGAGGTCAGCGGCAGCGCCGCCGCCGCAGGCGGGTCCAGCGTCTTGGGCGCCTGCGCCACGATGCGCTCATCCACCAGATGCATCTCGCTGTTGGCCCCATCGCGCACGATGGCGCCCGCGTAGAAGACACGCTGGCCCGGCTGGAACAGCGTCACCTGCTCGCCCACCGCTTCCACCACGCCGACCGCGTCCCAGCCGAGGATGCGCGTCTGCCCCTCCGGCGCGCCGCCCTTGCGGTCCTTGGTGTCCACCGGGTTGACCGAGACCGCGCCCACCCGCACCAGCAGGTCATGCCCGCGCGCGACCGGCTGCGCCACCTCGATGTCGCGCAGCGTGCCGTCGCTGCCCACGAATCCGATTGCTTTCATGTTGCGTTTTCCTTTCATTGAGAGAACGGAACCAGTCTAGCCCGCCGCGATTTGTTTGATAATTGGGATAATGCCGAAATCACTCTTCAGCAAAACAAGAGAACGCCATGCTCGACCTGACTGACGTCGCCCTGTTCGTGCGCGCCTGCGCCACCCGCAACCTGTCCGCCGCCGGGCGCGAATTCGGGCTCTCTCCCGCCGCGTCGTCGGCCCGCCTGGCGCAGCTGGAGCAGCAACTGGGCGCGCGCCTGCTGCACCGGACCACCCGCCAGCTCGCGCTCACCCAGGAGGGCGATGCCTTCCTGCCCAAAGCTGTCGCGCTGCTGGACGCCGCCGAACAGGCGTCCGATTCCGTCGGCGATGCGAGCAAGGCGCCGCACGGGCTGCTGCGCGCGGCGGCCTCGGTGTCGTTCGGGCGCCAGCACATCGTGCCCGCGCTGGCCGCGTTCCTCGGCGCCTACCCCGGCATCCGGCTCGACCTGCGGCTGTCCGACAAGATCATCGACATGGCCGCCAACGGCATTGACGTGGCGGTGCGCATCGGCCCCCTGCGCGACTCGTCGGTGGTGGCGCGCAAGCTGGCGCCGAGCCGCATGGTGGTCTGCGCCGCTCCATCGTACCTCGCCACGCACGGCGCACCGCGCACGCCCGCCGACCTCGCGCAGCATGAGTGCCTGGTGCTGGGGTCATGGAATCCGTGGACCTTCCACAATCCCGACGGCAGCACCGCGACCGTGCGCGTGAGCGGCCGCCTGCAGAGCGACAATGGAGAAGCCTGCCGCGACGCGGCGGTGGACGGGCTGGGGATTTCGCTGCAGTCGACGTGGTCGGTCTACCAGCACCTGCGCGCGGGGACGCTGGTGCGGGTGCTGGCGGACTATCCGGTAGAGCTCGATGCGCAGATCAGCGCGGTGTACCTGAACCGCCAGTACCTGCCGCCCAAGACGCAGGCCTTCATCGACTTCTTCGCGGCCCGCTTTGGCCCCGAGCCTTACTGGGACTGGCCGGAGGAACCGCGCAAACCGGCGAAGTAGCGCAGCACCTCGCCCGCCAGCGCTTCATGTCCGCGCCCCGGCACCACGGTCTCGCCGATGGCCTGGAAACCGTGCGCCTGCGCGAGCTGCCGCGCTTCGGCGAACTGCGCGTGCAGCGCGCCGCCGCGCCATGGCGTGTCTTCGGCACCGATGAAGGCTTGCACCGGCAGCGTGGCACGGGCGGGATGAGTGGAGAGGTCCGCATCGTCCACGCAGCGGTGGCGGAAATTGCCCGCGACCGGCGCGGCGGCGGCCAGCGTCTCCGGCTGGCGCAGCGTCAGCGCCCACACGAGGTGGGCGCCTGCTTCCAGCCCGGTGACGTAGACCTTGGGCTCACCGTGATATGTGCCGCGCACCATGTCCAGCATGCGGTTCACGCCCTCCAGTTCGAAAGCGCACGCGCCCTGCTTGCCGATACTGTCCCACGTGGCGGCACTGTACGGGTAGACCGCTGGATCACGCTGCCCCTGCGCGCCGAGGATCACGCTATAGGGCATCACGAGAATGAAGGGCAGCGCACCGCGCGCGTCCACGTAGCGCTGCATGGCGGAGCGGAAGTTCTTCTCGGCGGATTCCTCCACCAGCACCACGGGCCACGTCCGCTGCGGCGTCCAGCCCTGCGGCAGCGCGATCAGATACTGCATCGCATGGCCGGGCACAGCGAGCCGTGCGACAGCGCCGGGCGTGGCCAGAGGCTCGGCGGGGGCCCGATCATCGGCTGGTGCGCTGCGCCAGGCCAGCAGCCCGCCCAGCAGGACAGCCAACGGAAACACAAACGGCGATGCGCGCATGGCAGCTCCTCAACAGATCTGCTGCGGATTATCGATCCGGTTTGCTTAAGGAGAGGTAAAGCCCTACTGCGGCGCCGGGAAGGCCGCGAGGTAGAACGGCATCAGATCGTCCGCATGGGCCTCGCACAGCTTGATCTCGTTCTCGCAGCCGGGCGGCTGCGGTGTCACGGTCCAGATGACGCTGGTACCATCGCCCAGTTTCGCCCCGCCGATCGGCGCATCCTGGCCGAGGCTCGGCACGGCGGCCGCCCACGCAAAGTCGCGCCGGTGCAGCTTGCGAATGGTGCCCAGGCCGAAGTCGAGTACGAAACGCTCGTCGATGACGCAGAACGCATGCCCGTCCACCTGGCCCGGCCGGGCCCCGCCCGCTCCGACCCGGAAGACGGTCTCGCCCGCGCTGTTGAGCAAGGTGACGGTGCCGTAAGCAATGCGTGCCTGGCGGCCGAGCAGGCGCGCCACGCGCTCGACCATGGTCGCCATCATGAAACAGGTGGACCCGTAGTTGTGCAGGTAGAACCAGCCGAGGTCGAAGAAGCGGTCATACAGCATCTCGACGAACGCCCGGTCGCCCGCATCGGCCAGCACGCACAGCAGTTGCTGGGCATGCAGCCGGTCGCGCGGAATGAAGCGGCGGTCGAATTCCGTCTGGTATTCCCGCAGCAGGAAGTCGAAGCGCGCGGTGGGCACCAGCGCGCGCGCCGCGCCCTCGCCAGCCACCTCGATCAGCCCCGCCGCCGCCAGTTCGGCCACATGCGCATCGACCACGGCGGCGTCATAGGCGAGCTGGGCATGCGCCTCCGCCAGCGCCAGCGTCTTGCCTGCCGCGTGCGCGGCGCCGATCAGCAGGAACAGGTCATACCCGACCAGCGAGCCGGTGAGCGGAATGTGGGTGACGACCCAGTTGCGGATCTGTGCGACCGCCTGCAGGACCGTGCTTGCGCTGTTTGTTGCCATCTATCAAGTTTGCCAAACGCTCTAGATTGTTTCAAGGTGCTGAAACGTTCCGTTACAAAGTTCAAGATGGGCAGGGCGATGCGTCAAGACGCGGCGTGGGCCTTGCCGTTGGCAGGTTCGCACTCAGGCACATGCTCGCCGGTCAGCTTGGACAGCAACCGCAGCTGGATGCGCTGCAGCTTCAGCAGCTCCTCCCACTCCTGCAGCTTCAGAGCATCCAGTTTGGCATGAAGTTCCATGATTTCCAGTTCCGCTTTGAGATTCACCTCGTAATCGTGCTGCGCGTTCTGGCGATCCTTGGTGGCCTGGCGGTTCTGCGACATCAGGATCACCGGCGCCTGGAACGAGGCCAGCATCGACAGCATCAGGTTCAGCAGGATGTAGGGATAGGGATCGAAGGGCTTGTCGCCCGCGCGCGCCAGCAGCACCGAATTGATGACCACCCAGCCAATCAGGATGCCGAAGAACAGGCTGATGAACACCCACGAGCCGCCGAAGCGGGCGATGGCGTCGGCCGCGCGCTCGCCCAAGGTGGATTCCGAATCATCCTCCTGTTCGCGCTGGGTGCGCGCAATGGAGCGGCGCTCCTTGAGGTGCAGTTCGACGGATTCATTACTGCGCTCACGATTGGCCTTGCGCTCGGCGCGGTAGCGGTCCCGCAGGGTCATGACGGTCTCCTTGTGATTCAGACAAGGTCAGTGTAGCGCTGAATCATTTGCCGAGCTGCACGATCGGAGATCTTGTCCTATCGGTTACCATCCACATATACAGCGAATCGGCCTTCAGCGAGTCTTCCATGAAATTTGAGCACCTCATCCAGATCAACGATCCCCTGAACCCGCTGGTGGACAGCCTGACCCGCGAGCAGCTGTGGCGCGGTCTGGTGCTGCGCGCCGAATCGCCGCGCATGTTCATGCCGCACCTGGACGAGTGCACGCTGGACGAGCGGGAAGCCGGCAGCTTCCGGCGCCGCCTGCGCTACGGCGAGCTGGTGATCGAGGACCGCGTGACGCTCACGCCGCTGTGCCAGGTCCGCTACGACGTGCCGGTGCAGGACGAGATCGCCGCCTCCACGCTGGTGATGACCATCGAGGCGCCGGACGAGCAGCAGCTGTTCGTGCGCTTCCAGTACGACGACGGCCTGGGCGAGCACAGCGACCCGGCCAACGCCATGTACGACGACTTCAAGCGCTCGGCCTACACGGAAGCCGACATCGACACCATCCGCATCGTCCGCCAGCTCGCGGCCGAGGGCAAGCTGGACGCCAGCCTGCTCAACTGACCCCGGCTCAGATGCCGGGCGTGCGGTCCGGGCCCGGCGGCTCGGGCGGGACGCCTTTGTCGATGTTGGCCTGCAGGTCGCGCAGCGCGGTGCGCACGCCTTCTTCGATCACCGGATGGTAGAACGGCATATCGAGCATCTCCTTCACCGTGAGCCGGCACTGGTAGGCCCAGGCCAGCAGGTGTCCCAGGTTCTCGCCGCGCGGCGCGATCATCTCCGCGCCCAAAAACTTCCCGGTCCGGTACTCGCCGTACACTCGCAGCAGCCCGCGGTTCTGCAGCATCACGCGGCTGCGGCCCTGGTTGTGGAAGGACACCTGCCCCACCGCGAACGCCGGCTTGCCTTCGCCGGACAGCTCGCGGTAGCTGCGCCCTAGCGCCACCACGTTCGGCTCCGTGAACGCGATCGTCAGCGGCGCGCGCCGCAAGCCGGGGCGCACATCCGGGTAGCGCCCCGCATTGTCGCCCGCGATCCGGCCGTGGTCGGACGCCTCCGGCAGTACCGGCCGCTCCGCATTCGCATCTCCCGCAATGAAAATATGCGAGGCCCCACACTGCATGGTGCGTGGATCGAACAGCGGAATTCCGCGCGGGCTGAGTTCCAGCCCTGTGCATTCGAGCCCCAGCATGTCCACATTCGGCAGCCGCCCCGACGCGCACAGCACGTACTGGTAGCGCTCCGTCACCTCGTCGCCAGCGGTGGTGCGCATGGTGAGCTCGATCTCGTCTCCATGCTGCGTGGCGCGCAAGGGCAGGTGCTGGAAGCGGATATCCATTTCTTCCGACAGCACGCGCATCGCCGTCTCGCGCACCACCGGGTCGGTCAGCTGCGCCACGCTGCCGCCGCGCGCATACATCGTCACGCGCACGCCCAGCCGCGACAGCGCCTGCCCCAGTTCCAGCCCGATCACGCCGGTGCCGATGACCGCCACCGATTTTGGCAAGTCCGTCCATTCGAACACGTCGTCATTGACGATCACGTTCGGCCCCACGTTATGCAGCTCGGTCGGCACGAACGGCCGCGAGCCGGTCGCAATCACCGCGGTCTGGAAACGCACGAGGGTATGCTCATCGATCTGCAGCGTATGCGGTGATGTGAAGCGGGCATGCCCGCGCAGCTTGTCCTCCGCGGGAATCGCATCCACGCCTTCCAGCACAAAGCCGACGAAGCGATCGCGCTCGCTGCGCACGCGCGCCATCACGGCCGCGCCGTCGATGCGCGTCGCGCCCGCATGCACGCCGAAACCCGCCGCGTGTTCCAGCATGTGCGCAGCCTCCGCCGCCGCGATCAGCAGCTTGCTCGGCATGCAGCCCACGCGCGCGCAGGTGGTGCCATACGGCCCGCTTTCGATGATGACCGCGCGCTTGCCATGCGTGCGCGCCGCCCGGTATGCGCCCAGGCCGGCCGTTCCGGCTCCGATCACGGCCACGTCGACTTCGAGTTCCTGCATGATCCCCTCCCACGTTGACACTGTCCGTTTTTATACCGGAAAACGGCATCGCGGGTTGCCGGGCAGGGCGTTTTTCAGATGTCGACCGGGTCCACTTCCAGCGACCATTTCACGCGGGACTTCAGCGCGCGCAGGGCGGCCATCCAGGTCTTGAGGAAGGCCTGCAGCGCAGGCCGGGAGTTGGACTCGACGAGCAGCTGCGCGCGCTCCACGTTGTGCACGCGGGTCATCGTCATCGGGATCGGATCGTTGAGGGTGATGCCGTCATGCTCGACGCAGTCGCGCGCCTGCTGCAGGAATTCCAGCGCCAGGGCCAGCTCGCGCGCCTCCGCGCGCAACAGCGCCTGGTACATGAACGGCGGCAGCGCGGCCTGGCGCCGCTCGGTGAGCAGGCTGGCCGCAAAGCGGTCGTAGTCGTGCTTCATCACCGCCGAGTACAGCGGATGCTGCACGTAGCGGGTCTGGATCAGCACTTCGCTGTGATTGCCGCCGGCGCGGCCCGCACGCCCGGCGACCTGCATCAGCTGCGCAAACAGCCGCTCGCTGGCGCGGTAGTCCTGCGAGAACAGGGCCGTATCGGGGTTCAGGATGCCGACCAGCGTGAGACGCTTGAAGTCATGCCCCTTGGCGACCATCTGGGTACCGACCAGGATATCGACCTCGCCCCGGTGCACCGTGTCGAAGGCCGCTTGCGCGCTGCCCTTGCGGCGCGTGGAATCGGCGTCGATGCGCAGGATGCGCGCTTCGGGGAACATCAGTTGCAGGCCCTCTTCCACGCGCTGCGTGCCGCGGCCCAGCGGCTGCAGGTCCACGTTGCCACAGGTCGGGCAGGCGCGCGGGATGCGCAGCTCCAGCGAACAATGGTGGCAGCGCAGCCGGTGTTCCGGCCGGTGCAGCACCATGAAGGAGGTGCAGCGCGTGCACTCGCTCACCCAGCCGCACGCATCGCACGAGATCACGGGCGCATAGCCGCGCCGGTTCAGGAACAGCAGCGACTGTTCGCCCCTTTCCATGCGCGCCTTGAGGGCTGCGACGAGCCCGGACGTGAGGCCGTCCTTGGGCCGGTCCTTCTCCATGTCCAGCAGCCGCACGCGCGGCAGCACCGCATCCTTGACCGCGCGCTCGCGCAGCTCCAGCTTGCGGTAGCGGCCCGACTGCGCGTGGTGCCAGGTCTCCAGCGAGGGCGTGGCCGATCCGAGCACGATCGGGATATCCAGCTGGCGCGCGCGCCACACCGCCAGGTCACGTGCAGAGTAGCGCAGGCCTTCCTGCTGCTTGTAGGAGGGGTCGTGCTCCTCATCGATGACGATCAGCTTCAGATGCGGCAGCGAGGCGAGGATCGCCAGCCGCGTGCCCAGCACGATGCGCGCGCGCCCGGTGTGGGCGGCCAGCCAGTTGTACATCCGCTCGCCCTCGGCCAGGCTGCTGTGCAGGGTGGCCAGCATCACGCCCGGGAAGCGCGCCCGGATGTTCCCCTCCAGCTGCGGCGTGAGGTTGATCTCCGGTACCAGGATCAGGATCTGGCCCTGCGGCGCGCGGGCCAGCACCTGCGCACAGGCCTGCAGATAGACCTCGGTCTTGCCGCTGCCCGTCACGCCATACAGCAGCGTGGGCGCAAAGCCGTGCGCCTGGCCGATCGCATCGGCCGCGGTGTGCTGGGCCGCGTTCAGCAGCGGCACGTTGGCGGGCGCCGCGTCGTGTGCGTCTTCGAGCTTGGCGAGCTTCTTGATGGCGCGGTCCAGGTTGACCGTGCTCTCCAGCCGCAGGTTCTTGGGCAACCCGGGCAGCGCGACTTCGCCCAGCGGCCGCTGGTAGTAGTCCGCCGCAAACCCCGCCAGCGCGATCCACTCGGCGGACAAGGGCTCCAGCTGGCTACGCACCGCCAGCGCATCCTTGAGCTTTTCCACCGGCACATCTGTTTCCTGCCGGATCTCGACTATGAGCCCGACTACTTCGCGCCGCCCGAACGGCACCAGTGCCAGCTGTCCCACCCGCGGCGGCGCCTCAGGCGCGTACTCCCAGCGATAGTCGAACAGGCTATCGAGGGGCGTATCGAGGGCGATGTGGAGAAAGCAGACCGGCATGGCGGGGCGTCAGACTCCGCCTGTGGAAAACTTTGTGGACAAGGAATTTCCCGTGGAACAAATCATTTGCGATCAATCAACAGAATAACGCGTTCCGAAGAATGCAAGGACAACTTCTTCAATGATTACAGGGACTTGGCAAATACTGTTGAGCTGGTGGACCGGTTGGCTTCACTCAGCCGTTTTGTGCATAAGTGCATGCGCATGCCGGGTTTATGTAGTCGATGTTGCCACATTTGGAGGGCAGCCAGACATTCATCCACATGCATGCCTCCGCACTCTGCCGAGGTCTCGAAAATATCATGCACCGCAGCAGTCTCCTCATGTAAAACTTGAAGAAATCGCGTAAACCACCGTCCCGGAAGCGCTTTTCCGTTTTGTCCACATACGCTGTGGACAACTTTGTGGAGAAAAGTCCCGCAACTAGCTTTTCTCTATGAGAGAAGATTTCCGCTTGGAAGTTCTCTCTCGGCGGCGAGAAAATTTTCTACGGCAAATCAACAGCTTAGCGATGGCCCGTAGAACCGGCATTTTTCCACAGCTGTTCCGGCCCGCTTCCCGCCGGATGTGAATAAGTGTGGGAATTCACAACAGGTTGACAACGACGGAGCGGGGGCGGAACAGACGGTTTTTTAGTCAAACTACATCAACCCGCTCGCTGTGCCCGGCTGAAGCTGTGCACGGCCTCGACCATTGCCGCCACCGATTCCGGCGGCGTGAACTGCGAGATGCCGTGGCCCAGGTTGAACACGTGACCCGAGCGTTCGTCCGGCTTGCCGAAGGCGGTCAGGGAGCGCTCGACCTCCGCGCGGATCTGCTCCGGCGCCGCGAACAGGATCGCCGGGTCCAGGTTCCCCTGCAGCGCCACCTTCCGGCCCACGGCGGCGCGCGCGCGGCCCAGGTTCACGGTCCAGTCCAGGCCCAGCGCATCGGCGCCGATCTCCGCCTGCTCTTCGATCCACAGTCCGCCGCCCTTGGTGAAGACGATGGCCGGGATCTTCACGCCATCCTTTTCGCGCTGCAGCTGGCTCACCACCTTGCGCATGTACTCCAGCGAGAACTGCTGGTAGGCCCCATCGGCCAGCGCGCCGCCCCACGAGTCGAAGATCATCACGGCCTGCGCGCCCGCGTCGATCTGCGCGTTGAGGTACTGCGCCACCGCCTGCGCGTTGATGTCGAGGATCCGGTGCATCAGGTCTGGGCGCGCATACAGCATCTTTTTGATGGTGTGGAATTCGCGCGAACCCTGGCCCTCGACCATGTAACAGGCCAGCGTCCACGGACTGCCGGAAAAGCCGATCAGCGGCACGCGGCCATTCAGCTCCGTGCGAATCTGCGTGACGGCGTTGAACACGTAATCGAGCTTCGCCATGTCCGGCACGGCCAGCGCCTGCACTTCCGTCTCCGTGCGCACGGTGTGCTGGAACTTGGGGCCCTCGCCATCGGCAAAATACAGGCCCAGGCCCATCGCATCCGGCACGGTCAGGATGTCCGAGAACAGGATGGCCGCGTCCAGCGGGTAGCGGTCGATCGGCTGCAGCGTCACCTCGGTCGCGTAATCCGGGTTGGTCGCGAGGCCCATGAACGACCCGGCCTTCGCGCGCGTGGCGCGGTACTCCGGCAGGTAGCGGCCTGCCTGGCGCATCAGCCACACGGGCGTGTACTCGGTCGGCTGGCGCAGCAGCGCGCGCAGGAAGGTGTCGTTCTGCAGGGGTGCGAATTGTGGCATGACTGGCAACGCGGACGGAAGGAAAAGTCTATTATCGCATCCCGTCCCGCGATGTTCTATCATCCTTGCTCCGCCCTCTCCTCAGCCGCCTGGAATCCATGAACGACGTCAAAAAGCCCGCAGTCTACGGCACCTGGCCATCCCCCATCACCGCCGCCGTGGTGGCCGAAGGTGCGGTGCCGCTGTCCCAGGTGATGGTGCAGGGCGACGCCATCTACTGGCTGGCCGGCCGCGCTGCGGAGGCGGGCCGCACCACCCTCCTGCGCCGCCGCGGCGGGGAAGTGCGCGAGCTCACTCCCGCCCCGTTCAATGTGCGCACCCGCGTCCATGAATACGGCGGCGGCGCCTGTCACGTGGCTGGGGACACGGTCTGGTTCTCCAATTTTGCCGACAATGTGATCTACATGGTGCGCGGCGATGAGGCGCCAGTGGCCGTGAGCCGCGCCGGCCAGCAGCGCCACGCCGACTTCGTGCTGGACGCGCCGCGCCAGCGCCTGATCACCGTGCGCGAGGACCATTCCGCCGGCGGCTACCCCGTCAACACCCTGTGCGCCGTGGCCTTCGACGGCACCGAGACCGTGCTGGCTGACGGCGCCGACTTCTACTCCTCCCCGCGCCTGTCACCCGATGGCCGCACCCTGGCCTGGCTGACCTGGGACCTGCCGCGCATGCCGTGGCAGGGCACCGAGCTATGGACCGCGCGTGTGCAGGACGATGGCACGCTCGCCGGGATCACCCGCGTCGCGGGCGGCGCCCACGAATCCATCTGCGAGCCCGAATGGTCACCCTCCGGCGTGCTGCACTTCGTCTCCGACCGCAGCGGGTGGTGGAACATCTACCGCGCACAGGGCGGCGCCATCGACACGGTCTGCCGCCACCGCGCCGAATTCGGCCTGCCGCACTGGGTGTTCGGCATGTCCATGTACGGCTTCCAGCCGGATGGCACCATAGTCTGCACCTATATCGAAGAAGGCGTCAGCAAGCTGGCGCGCATCGTCGACGGCGCGCTGCACACCATCGACAATCCCTACCAGGAAATCCGCGAGCTGCGCGTGATGGGCGACGCGGTGGCGCTGCTCGCGGGCGCGCCCACCATCGCGCTGGAACTGGCCCGCATCGACCTGGCCACCGGCGCGCGCACGGTGCTGGAACGCTCGATCGCCAACTTGCCGGACAAGGCCTGGCTCTCCGAGCCCGAGTCGATCAGCTACCCCACCATGGGCGGGGGCGTGGCCTACGCCTTCTACTACCCGCCGCGGAACGCCGAGTACGACGCACCGGACGGCAAGCCGCCGCTCATCGTCATCAGCCACGGCGGCCCCACCGGCATGGCCGCCAGCACGCTCAAACTCGCGACCCAGTACTGGACCAGCCGCGGCTTCGCGGTGCTGGACGTGAACTACCGTGGCAGCACCGGCTTTGGCCGCGCCTACCGCGACGCCCTCAAGGGCCAGTGGGGCGTGGCGGACGTCGAGGACTGCGTCTTCGGCGCGCGCCACCTCGCCGTACGCGGCGACGTCGATCCCGAGCGCCTGATCATCCGCGGCGGCAGCGCGGGCGGCCTCACCACCCTGTGCGCACTCACCTTCCACGACGACTTCAAGATCGGTTGCAGCTACTACGGCGTCTCCGACCTGGCCGGGTTGGATGCGGACTCGCACAAGTTCGAATCGCGCTACAACGAATACCTGATCGCACCCCAGCCGGAGGCGCAGGCCCTGTACCGCGAGCGCTCGCCCATCAACCACACGGATAAGCTCAACAAGCCGATGATCTTCTTCCAGGGCCTGGACGACAAGGTGGTGCCGCCGCCGCAGTCCGAGGTCATGGTCCAGGCCCTGCGCGAGCGCGGCGTGCCGGTCGCCTACATGACGCTGGAAGGCGAAGGCCACGGCTTCCGCAAGGCCGCCAGCATCGTCGCCACGCTGGAGGCGGAGCTGTACTTCTACCAGCGCATGTTCGGCCTCGCCGCCGGGCCCGAGCTGGTCGCCATCGACAACCTCCCGCAAGCCGAATGACCGCTGCATGACCGACCAGGCCCGCGTGGCCACCATCGCCTTACTGGCACTCGCCGGCGAGCCGATGGGCCGCACCCGCATCCTCGAACACCTCACCCACGCCGGCCTCGCGCTGGACGAGGCCACGCTCGCCGCCGAGCTGGCCGCGCTGCGCGAGGAAGGCGCGGTGAGCGAACTGCCACAGCGCGGCTTCGTCACGACTTCCGAGAGCACCTGGCCCGCCATCCGCGCGACGCTGGACTCCGGCCTGTTCCCGCGCCTGTGCGAGGCCTACGAACAGGTCACGCCGCTGCGCAAGAACTGGGAAGGCTTCGTGGTCCTGCGCAGCTACCGTCAGGGCGTGGCACTGCTGCGCATGGCCCTCATCGGTGGCGCCGAACCGGCGCGCGTGGTGTCGCTGCTTTCGGCCTGCATGAGCTGCCACGAGGCGGCCTACCTGCATCCGCTGGTCGATGCGGTGGCGCGTCCCTTCGTGCCCGAGATGTTCGCCCGCATCCACCCGCTGCTGCAGGATGAAGTGCTCACCGTGCTGCTCTCCAACGTGCAGCGCGAGCCGGCCAACGCCCCGACCCTGCGCGCCTTCGCCGAGGACTACCTCAGGCGCAGCGCCACCTCTGTCAACCTGCGCCTCGCCATGGCCGAACACCTGGTCCTTTGCGGGCGGCTGGACGACATGCTGGAGATCCTCGACGGCATCGACGACGCCCACGCCCACATGCTGCGCCACGTCGCCACCCTGCTGCGCGGCGACCGCGAGGCCGCCATCGCGGGCTTCGACGCCGCCCTCAAGGCGCTGCGCCGCGAGACCGGCAAGCGCAAGGCCATCTTCAGCGGCATCGGCGGCCACCTGTACGTGCTGGCTATGCTGCAGGACCCGAAACACGCCAAGGCTGCCGACGCCTACCTGGACATCGCCACCCGCGCGGTGCAAAACCATGACACGGCCGTGTACCAGCAGCTCTCCATGCTGCGCCACATCCGCGGGGGCACCGTGGACGCCGCCGTGCTGCCGACGCGCGCCTGGGAGACCGGCCTGCAGCCCGCGATGTTCCGCGCCCTGCTGCATTACTGGCTCGCGCTCCCGCAGTTGCAGGACAAGCGCGGCACGCTGGAACAGCTGCTGGCGCAGTCCGAGCAGGCCGGCTTCGACTTCATCACCTCGCAGCTGGCCTCTGTGCTGGGCCGACTCGGCGCGGCCGGTGCGGTCACCTTCGAGCAGCGCGCCATCGCGCTACGCCGCGCCCACCGCTATACCGACCTCGCCGACTGGTTCCAGCGCGAGGAGCCGTGGGAGCGCCAGCTCAATGCCCTCATCAACCTGCAGCCGCCAGTGGCGGTTGAGGTGGTGCGCGAGACCCGCCTCGCGTGGATGATCAAGTACGACCCGCACTACGGCATCCGCGAGATCGAGCCGCGCGAGCAGAAACGCGACGCGCAGGGCGGCTGGAGCAAGGGCCGCGCACTCTCGCTCAAGCGCCTGGCCGACGACGCGCCGGACCTGGACTGGCTTACCGCCCAGGACCTCAACGTGGTCGCCACCATCCGCGCCTTCAAATTCTACGGCTCGCCCGGCGCGCGCTTCGACCTGGAACTGGAGAAGGCTATCTCCGCCCTGATCGGCCACCCGCTGCTGTTCTTGATGGACAGCCCCGGCACCCGTGTCGAGCTGCTGCCCGGCGAGCCGGAACTGCACGTAAAGGCGCGCCAGGGCACAGTCACCATCTCCCTGCGCCCACCGGTGCTGGACGACACCGAGGAAGTGGTGGTCACGCGCGAGACGCCGACCCGCCTGCGCGTGGTACGCATCACGGACGAGCACCGCCGCATCGGCGCCATCCTCGGTGAAGGGCTGGAAGTGCCGCTGCACGCCGAGCAGCAGGTGCTGCGCGCGATCAGCGCCATCTCGTCCATCGTCACGGTGCAGTCGGACATCGGCGGCAGCGGCGTGGACATCGAGCAGGTGCCGGCGGACGGGCGCATGCATGTGCACCTGCTGCCCTACCAGCAGGGCCTCAAGATGCAGATCCTGGTACGGCCGCTTCCCGGCGCCGGTGCCTTCTACCCACCCGGCAGCGGCGCCGAAAGCGTGATCGCGGGTGTCAACGGCATCCGCACCGAAGCAAAGCGCGACCTGAACGCCGAGCGCGATGCCGAGCGCACCCTGGTTGGCCGCTGCCTGGTGCTGGAACAGGCCGAGTTCGACCACGGCGAATGGCTGCTCGGCCAGCCCGCCCTGTGCCTGGAGCTCGTGGAAGAGCTGCAGGCGCTGGACCCGCAGCAGACCGTGATTGCCTGGCCGGAGGGCGAGTCCTTCCGCGTCACCAAAAAGGCCGGCAGCAAGTCGGTGCGCATCAAGATCAAGCGGGACAAGGACTGGTTCGCGGTCGACGGCGAACTGGTGATCGACGAAGAGAAAGTGATGGACCTGCGTTCGCTGATCGATGCCGTGCAGGCTGGCCAGAGCCGCTTCATCGAACTGGGGAACAACCAGTTCCTTGCACTGACCAATGAACTGCACCGCCGCTTGCAGGAATTCGCCTCTTTTGGCGAGGTCCACCAGGACACCATGCGCGTGCACGGCCTGGCCTCGTTCGCGCTGGAAGAACTGGCGCAGGAAGCCCAGGTCACGTCGGACAAGGCGTGGAAGGACCACCTCAAGCGCATGCGCGAGGCCACGGTCTACGAGCCGGAGCTTCCCTCCACGCTGCAGGCGGAGCTGCGCGACTATCAGCTGGAAGGCTTTCACTGGCTGGCCCGCCTCGCGCACTGGGGCGTGGGCGCCTGCCTGGCCGACGACATGGGACTCGGCAAAACGCTACAGGCGCTGGCCCTGCTGCTGCTGCGCGCGCCCCAAGGTCCGCAGCTGGTGGTCGCCCCTACCTCGGTGTGCCTGAACTGGATGTCCGAGACCGCGCGCTTCGCACCCACGCTCAAGGTCAAGCTGTTCGGCCCCGGCGACCGCTTCAAGACCATCGAGGAGGCCGAGCCCTTCGATCTCGTGATCGTCAGCTATGGCTTGCTGCAGCTGGAAGCGTCCGCGTTCGCCTCGCGCCGCTGGACCAGCATCGTGCTCGATGAGGCGCAGGCCATCAAGAACACCGCCACCAAGCGCTCGCAGGCCGTGATGGCGCTGCAGGGCGACTTCCGCATGGTGGCCACCGGCACGCCGCTGGAGAACCACCTTGGCGAATTGTGGAACCTGTTCCGCTTTATCAATCCGGGCCTGCTGGGCACTTTGGACCAGTTCCAGATGCGCTTCGCGGGACCGATCGAACGCGCGCAGGACAAGCGCGCCGAAGCCGGTGCCCGCACGCGCCTGCGCCGCATCGTGGCGCCCTTTATCCTGCGCCGGACCAAGGCCCAGGTGCTCCAGGAGCTCCCGCCGCGCACCGAGATCGTGCTGCCGGTCGAACTCACGCAGGAAGAGACGGCGCTCTACGAAGCCCTGCGCCGCGATGCGCTGGACCGCATGGCGGCCTTGCAGGCCCCCGAGCAGCAGAAGGCCATCGCCATCCTCGCCGAGATGATGCGGCTGCGGCGCGCCTGCTGCAATCCGGAGCTGGTGGCGCCAGGCAGTGGCATCGCGAGCAGCAAGCTGCTGGTGTTCGCACGCCTGCTCGGCGAGCTGCTGGAGAACCGCCACAAGGTGCTGGTGTTCAGCCAGTTCGTCGACCACCTCACGCTGATCCGCGCCTATCTCGACAAGCAGGGCATCCGCTACCAGTACCTCGACGGCGCCACGCCAATGGCAGAGCGCAAGCGCCGCGTGGATGCGTTCCAGGCCGGCGAGGGCGACGTCTTCCTCATCAGCCTCAAGGCCGGTGGCGTGGGCATCAACCTCACCGCCGCCGACTACGTGATCCACATGGACCCGTGGTGGAACCCGGCGGTGGAAGACCAGGCCTCCGACCGCGCGCACCGCATGGGCCAGCAGCGGCCCGTGACCATCTACCGGCTGGTGGCACGCGGCACCATCGAGGACGGCATCGTCGAGCTGCACCAGCACAAGCGCGACCTGGCCGACAGCCTGCTCGAGGGCAGCGACGTGTCGGTTCGCATGGCGCCGGACGACATGCTGCGCATGCTGCAGGAAGGCCTCACCGGCCAATGGTCGCCGGAGGCCAAGCCGCTCACCGGCATGGAGTTCTGGCGCCTCAAGAATCCACGTGGCTGACCGCGCGGGGGCTGTCCTACTGACTGTTTAGTGCTAACCTGACGCCCCTCGCTTTGTGCTTCAGAAGTAAAGACATAGGAACATCAAGATGATGAAAACGAAAGCCGCGCTGGCCCTGGTGCTGTCGGCATTTGCGCTCTCCTCGCTGGCGCCGGTGGATGCCAAGCCGCAGAAGTCCGGCAAGGCGAAGACGTCCAAGTCCGCGCCGGCCCGCAAACCAGCGCCGAAAAACGTACCGAAGAACGCACCGAAGGCCGCCGCCAAACCGGTCGCCCGCGCCGCCGCTCCCGCCGCGCCAGCGGTGTCCGAGCGCCGCCAGGACAAGGCCTTCGACACCCTCACCGTGCAGTTCCTGAACGCCCTGTGGCGCATCGCGCCCGAAGACGCGGTCCTCGCGGGCAAGTTCGACACCGCCGCCCTGATGACGGTCCCCGACAAGGCCCACCGCGACGCCATGCTGGCCTTCATCGGCGAATGGCGCGGCAAGTTCGGCGCCGTGAAAGCCTCCGACCTGTCGGTCCGCCAGCGCACGGACCTCGGCCTGCTGCTCAACAAGCTCGATGCCGACCAGTGGTACCTCACCACTTTCAAGGAATACGAGTGGAACCCGGCCAGCTACAGCATCGCCGCGCCGCTCGACTTCATCCTCAACACCAAGTACGCAGGCCGCCCGCAGCGCCTGCGCACCCTCCTCAAGCGACTGGACAAGGTCCCTGCGTACTACCAGGCCGCGCAGGCAGCGATCGTCAACCCGACCCACGAACACACCCAGCTCGCGATCCGCCAGGCGCCGGGCAACCAGTCGGTCCTGAACGACATCGAAAAGAACGTCAACGAGTCGACCCAGCTGACGCCCGCTGAACGCACCCTGTTCAAGCAGCGCCTGGCCGCCGCGCGCGCTGCCATCGATGGCTACGTGAGCTTCCTCACCGCACTGGATCAGCAGCAGATGGCTGCCGGTACCGCGCGTCCGTTCCGCATCGGCCGCGACGTCTACGAGCAGAAATTCAAGTACGACATCCAGTCCGCCAGCAGCGCCGAGCAGACCTACCAGAAAGCCCTCGCCGCGCGCGACGAGCTGCTGACGCGCATGGACGCGCTGTCCGACCAGCTGTGGGACAAGACCATGGGCGCGCAGCCCAAGCCCGCCGACCGCCTGCAGAAGATCGGCATGGTGATCGACAAGCTCTCAGTGAACCACGTCAAGCGCGAGGACTTCTTCGCCGAGATCCGGCGCCAGATCCCGCAGCTGCAGGAGTACGTCAACGCGCACAACCTGCTCACGCTCGACGCGAGCAAGCCGCTGGTGGTGCGCGAGACGCCCGTGTACGAGCGCGGCGTGGCCGGTGCCTCCATCGAGGCCCCGGGCCCGTACCGCCCGCAGGACCGCACCTGGTACAACGTGACGCCGCTGGACGGCCTCACGCCCGAGCAGGCCGAGAGCACCCTGCGCGAGTACAACACCTGGATCCTGCAGGTGCTCAACATGCACGAGGCCATCCCCGGCCACTACGCGCAGCTGGTGTATGCGAACAAATCGCCCTCCATCGTCAAGGCGCTGTTCGGAAATGGCGCGATGGTTGAGGGCTGGGCCGTGTACGGCGAGCGCATGATGATGGAGAGCGGCTACGGCGACGCCGCGCCGGAGATGTGGCTCATGTACTGCAAGTGGAACCTGCGCACCGTCACCAATGTGATCCTCGACTACAACGTCCACGTGCTGGGCATGACCGAGCCGCAGGCCGTGGACCTGCTGACGCGCCAGGCATTCCAGACCCAGGCCGAGGCGGTCGAGAAATGGCACCGCGTGCAGGTCACGTCGGTGCAGCTGACCAGCTACTTCAGCGGCTACAGCGACATCATGGACTTGCGCGAGCAGCGCAAGCAGGCCCTCGGCGGGCGCTTCAACCTGAAGGACTTCAACGAACAGTTCCTCAGCTACGGCAACGCCCCGGTGCGCGTGATCCGGGAGCTGATGACGGCGCAATAAACTACGGCGTCACGCCGCGCGCCCGATCTGCTCGGGCAGCGGCTGGCCGCGCGGGCTGCGCTCGGGGGTGACGAAGGCCAGGGCCTCCTCGTATGAGCGCAGGATCATGTCCATCTGCTTTTCGACGGACGACAGCTTGACCGCGTTCTCGTCGAACGGCAGGCGGACCGTCACCAGCAGCGCATGCGCCAGGTTGGCGCGCAGGTCGCGCACGTGGCCCAGCCACTGCTCGTAGTGCTCTTCCAGCGGATAGACCAGGAACACGGTGGACACCAGGTCCTCCTTTCCATCCGGCGTTTCCTGGTCGCCGCCGCCCATCGACAGGCTGCGCGCGTCGATGCGGGCGGCGCGCAGGGAGCGCACCAGCAGCTCGGCCAGCACGTCGTCCCGCTCATTGGCCAGGCCCGCGCACAGCACCACGGAATGGGCCGGCACGTCCAGCGAGCCTTGCCAGCGGCCCAGGCGTTCCTCGCGCATCTTGCGCAGGTGCGCGCCCACGTTCGCATCGAGCAGCGACACCTGGCGGCGCCGGTTGCGCGGCCCGCTGTCGCAGACCGGCGCCAGCGTTTCCGCCAGCGCCACGATGGCGCCGCGCAGGCGGGCCTGCTGGATTTCTTCGATCCGGCCGCTGCGCCGTTCGGCCGTCGCCAGCGCGAGGCCCGGCAACAGGATCTGGTCGCAGTAGCGCGCGAAGCTGCACTTGCGCAGGAACTGGCGCGCATCGTGAATGATGGAATCCAGATCCGCCGCCAGCACGCGCTGGTAGAAGCGCTGCGAGCCGCTCACACTGGGCGCATCGCCGAACAGGATCGTGATCGGCTCCAGCGCCGGCAGGTGGCGCCCGGCCACCACGAGACACAGCGTGAGGGGCGTGGACAGCAGCAGGCCAACCGGACCCCACAGCGCGCCCCAGAAAATCGCGGAGACGATCACGCCCAGCGGCGATAGCCCGGAGCTGTGCCCGTACACCTTGGGCTCGATGATGTTGGCCACCGCCAGCTCCAGCGCCACGAATACCGCCATGCACACCAGCGGCAGCGTCCAGCCCGGATCGATGGCGGCCACGAACAGCGCGATGAACGCGCCTGCCGCCATCACGCCCAAATAGGGCACGAAGCGCAGCATGCCGGAGAGCGCGCCCCACAGCGCCGCATGCGGCACGCCAAGCCCCCACAGCACCACCGCCACCACGGTGCCGAAGGTGAGGTTGACGATGAACTGCGAGAAGAAGAAGCGGGACACGCCCTGCGCCGCATCGCCCAGGGTCTTGAGCGTGCGGCTGACCTCCGTCTGCCCCGCCAGCTGCACCACGCGGTCGCGCAGCGATTCATGCTCCAGCAGGATAAACACGAGCAGCACCAGCACCAGGCCCGCCTCGCCCAGCGGCCCCCACGCCACCGCGAACATCCAGGCCACGGCCTGGCGCGTGGAGAGGCCCGGCTGGCGGATCTCGACCGGAATCGGCTGGGTGCGGGCCGCAGCGGCGGACAGGCCCTGACGGGACTTGGCATCCGCCGACGGCGGCGTGAGCGCGGTCAGCTCGGCTTCCAGCCGCGCGAACGGCTTCTCGGTGATCTCGCGGACCTTCTCGACCTTGCTCTTGATGGCCGCGCGGTACTGGGGCAGGTCGCGCGTGACGGACACCAGCTGGGTCGCCAGGATCACGCTCACCGCCACCAGGCAGCTGCCCACCAGCAGCACCGACAGCAGGGTGGCCGGCAAGGCCTTGAGCCCGACCCGGTTGAAGCTGCGGATCAGCGGTGCGATGACCAGGCTGAGGATGGCCGCCAGCACCAGCGGCTGGAGCACGCCGCGCCCGTAGTAGAGCAGCGCCAGCACGCAGGTGGCGCTGACGATGAAGCTCGACGTGATGCGCTGCAGGGTACGGCGGTCGGACATGGACGGTAGGCGGGGACGCAAAATCTCGCTGGACAAAACGTCAATCTATCCGAAAGCGCGGCCGTGGGCAAACGCACGGGCCGCGGCGCGCGTCAGCTGGCTTCTTCCGGCGCCCGGGTGGCGCGCACGAAGATCGGCGCCATGATGATGCCCAGTTCGAAAAGGGCGCACATCGGCAGCGCCAGCGACAGCTGGCTGACCACGTCCGGCGGGGTGACGATGGCCGCGATCACGAAGGCGCCCACGATGGCGTAGGGCCGGATTTCCTTGAGCTTGGCCACGCTGACGATCCCCATGCGTACCAGGATCACGACCACCACCGGCACCTCGAAGGTGGCGCCGAAGGCCAGGCACATGGAGAGCACGAAGTCGAGATAGTTCTCGATGTCCGGCATAACGGCGATGGACGTCGGCGCAAAGTCCCCGATAAAGTGGAAGACCCGCCCGAACACGAAGAAATAGCAGAACGCCACCCCGCCGATGAACAGCAGCGAAGAGGACAGAACCAGCGGCAGCACCAGCCGCTTCTCGTGCGCGTACAGGCCGGGCGCCACGAAGGCCCAGATCTGGTAGAACACCCACGGCAGCGACAGCACGAAGGCGATCGCCAGCGTCACCTTCATCGGCACCAGGAAGGGCGCGATCACGCCGGTGGCGATCATCTTGGAGCCCGCGGGCAGCGCGGCCAGCATCGGCGCGGCCAGGATGTCGTAGATTTTCGCGGGGCCGGGGTAGACCAGCAGGGCCACGCACACCACCAGGATGCCGAGGCAGGCGCGCACCAGCCGGTCGCGCAGCTCGATCAGGTGGGAGATGAAGGTTTCTTCGCCGCCGCTGGAATTCTGTTGGTCGGCCATCAGAAGAATGAAACTTTCGAGGAGGAGCCCGGCCGGAATTTCTTGACGCGTGCCGCACCGGACATGACATGCGCCTTGCCGCCGTGGCGGCTCTTGTACCAGGCCGGAATGGCCGAGCTGCGCACCAGCTTCTTGCGCCGGAACTCCTTGGCCTTGCGCTCAACGCTTTCCACCGTGGCCGGGCCGCGCGCTTCGCTGCTGTGGCCATGCCAGGCGGCATTGACGTCGTCCAGGTTCTGCTGGATGGTGTTTTCCACATCCGACTTGAACTGCTGGGCCGTTTCGCTGACTTCCTTCTGCAGGTTGCGCAGCTCTTCCAGCTCCATCTCGCGCGAGACTTCGGACTTTACGTCATGCAGGTAGCGCTGGGCGCGGCCGTACAGCGTCCCGGCCATGCGCGCCACCTTGGGCAGGCGCTCGGGGCCGATGACGACAAGGGCAACCACGCCGATGATGGCGAGTTTCGAAAGGCCAAGATCGATCATTGCGGGTCAGGCATCACCGCCGTAAGCCTGGAAGCGAGCACGGCTCAGAGCTTCGATTTGTCGCGTGCTTCCACGTCGATGGTGGTCTTGTCCACGCTCACTTGCGAGGGGGGAATCGGCTGGGCCGGTGCGTTCGGATTCTCTTCATCGCCCTTCACGCCGTCCTTGAAGCCCTTGACGGCCTTGCCGAGGTCGGAACCGATGTTGCCGAGCTTTTTGGTGCCGAAAATCAGCATCACCACAACCAGCACGATCAGCCAGTGCCAAATACTCATCGAACCCATCATTATCTCCTTGCGCAGCGGGAAGGCCGCCGAATAACCGTCAGTATACCCTTGGTGGGGTCGCTCACTGCAATATTCAATGCTGGCCACGCCATGGGCGCGGGCCACCGTAGAGGTGCAGATGCAGGTGGTAAACCTCCTGTCCGCCATCGGGCCCGCTATTGATGAGCGTCTTGAAGCCGCCGGTCGGGTTGCCCTGGGCGTCGTACTTCACCTCGATGCCATGGTCGTGCGCCAGCCTGGGCACCAGCGCCAGCATCTTGCCCAGCACGTCGTGGTGCGCCGGTTCGGCCTCGGACAGGGTGGCGATGTGCATCTTCGGAATGATCAGCAGGTGCACCGGGGCCGCCGGGTTGATGTCCTTGAAGGCCAACAGGTCGTCGTCTTCGTACACGATGGACGACGGAATCTTGCGGGAGGCGATCTTGCAGAACAGGCAGTTATCCATTTGGCTGGTTCCTTAGCGCTTGTCCGATTCGTGGGCGTCGCGCAGCACGTCCTTGCGGGCGGCCTTTTCCTCGATGCCCGAGGTGCCCGCCCGGCGGTCCAGCTCGTCCATCACCTGCTGCGGCGTGATGCCGAACTGCGCCAGCATGATGAGCGAATGGAACCACAGGTCGGCGGTCTCGTAGATCACGCCGGAGACGTCGCCGGACACGCGTGCATCCTTGGCGGCCATCACGGTCTCGGTGGCTTCTTCGCCGATCTTCTTGAGGATGGCGTCGTCGCCCTTGGCGAACAGGCGCGAGACGTAGGAGGTATCGGGATTGCCGCCGCTGTCCAGCTTGCGCGTCTCGATGGTCGCGGCCAGGCGGTTGAAGGTGTCGCTCATGAGGGTTTCGATTTCGAATAGATGGTGTCCGGGTCCTGCAGTACCGGCTCGACGGTCTGCCAGTCCCCGTTTTCGTATTTCTGGAAGAAGCAGGAATGGCGCCCGGTGTGGCAGGCGATGCCGCCCTTCTGCTCGATCTTGAGCAGCACCACGTCCTCGTCGCAGTCCAGCCGGATCTCGCGCACGGTCTGCACGTGGCCGGACTCCTCGCCCTTGTGCCACAGCTTCTTGCGCGAGCGGCTCCAGTACACCGCCTCACCGGTGGCCACGGTGCGCTCCAGCGCCTCGCGGTTCATCCAGGCGAACATCAGGATGTCGCCGGTGGCCGCTTCCTGCGCGATCACCGGCACGAGGCCATGCTCGTCCCACTTGATCTTCTTGAGCCAGGCGGAGGTGGTCATGCGCCCTCCATCCGCATCGGGATGCCCTGCGCGGCCATGAAGCGCTTGGCTTCCTGCACCGTGTGCTTCCCGAAGTGGAAGATGCTGGCCGCGAGCACCGCGTCCGCGTGGCCTATCTTGACACCGTCGGCCAGGTCCTGCAGGCCGCCCACGCCGCCGGAGGCGATCACGGGGATGTTCACCGCATCCGACACGGCGCGCGTCAGGCCCAGGTCGAAGCCCGAACGGGTGCCGTCCTTGTCCATACTGGTGAGGAGTATCTCGCCCGCCCCCAGCGATTCGATCTTGCGTGCCCACTCGACCGCATCCAGGCCCGTGTTGTTGCGGCCACCGTGGGTGAAGACTTCCCACTTGCCGGGCGCCGTCTGCTTGGCGTCGATGGCGACCACGATGCACTGCGAGCCATGCTTCTGCGAGGCGTCGAACACCAGTTGCGGGTTGGTGACGGCGCTGGTGTTCATGGAGACCTTGTCCGCGCCCGCGTTCAGCAGGCGGCGCACATCTTCCACCTTGCGCACGCCGCCGCCCACGGTCAGCGGGATGAAGACCTTGGACGCCACCGCCTCGATGATGTGCAGGATCAGGTCCCGGCCATCTGAGGACGCGGTGATGTCGAGGAAGGTGATTTCGTCCGCACCCTGCTCGTCATAGCGGGCCGCGATTTCGACCGGATCGCCGGCGTCGCGCAGCTCGGTGAAGTTGACGCCCTTGACCACGCGGCCATCGGTCACGTCCAGGCAGGGGATGATGCGTTTGGCGAGCATTCTCTGTCTTACGCTTCCGCGGTCAGTTCGTCCGCACGGTCCTGCGCCTGCGCGAGATTGAGCGTGCCTTCGTAGATCGAGCGGCCGCAGATCACGCCTTCGATGCCTTCGTCTTCCACCGCGCACAGGGCTTCCACGTCCTTGATGGTGTGGACGCCGCCGGAGGCGATGATCGGCACGCGCACCGAGCGCGCCAGCTTGACCGTGGCGTCGATGTTCACGCCGCCCATCATGCCGTCGCGGCCGATGTCGGTGTAGACGATGGACTCCACGCCGTACTGCTCGAACTTCTGCGCCAGGTCGATCACCTCGTGGCCGGACATCTTGGACCAGCCATCGGTGGCGACCTTGCCGTCCTTGGCATCCAGGCCGACGATGATGGAGCCCGGGAAAGCGCCGCAGGCGTCGTGCAGGAAGCCGGGATTTTTCACCGCCGCGGTGCCGACGATGATGTAGGTGATGCCGTCATCGAGATAGCGCTCGATGGTGTCCAGGTCGCGGATGCCGCCGCCCAGCTGCACGGGGATCTCCTCGATGTCGTTCTCTTCGGCGTACGACTGCACCACCTGCAGGATGGACTTCACGGCCGCCTCGTTCTTCGGCTTGCCCGCGAACGCGCCGTTCAGGTCCACCAGGTGCAGGCGGCGGGCGCCCTGCTTGAGCCAATGCAGCGCCATTTCGGCGGGGTCTTCGGAGAAGACGGTGGCATTTTCCATGTCGCCCTGTTTCAGGCGAACGCAATGACCGTCCTTGAGGTCGATGGCAGGAATGAGCAGCATGATGGTCAGGGGTTCCAGTGAACGAAGTTTTTGTACAACGTGAGGCCGGCCTTGGCACTCTTCTCGGGGTGGAATTGGGTGGCGACGATGTTCCCGTGCGCGACCGCGCAGCAGAACATGCCGCCGTAATCGGTCTCGCCGATCACGTCATTCGGATCGGCGGGCTGCGCATAGTAGCTGTGCACGAAGTAGAAGTAGGCGTCGTCCTGCAGGCCTTCCCACAGCGGATGCGCACGGCTCTGGTGCACGCGGTTCCAGCCCATCTGCGGGACCTTGAAACGCGAGCCGTCCGGCTGCGTGCGGCCTTCGAGCTGGAAGCGCACCACGCGGCCGGGCAAGAGGCCCAGGCCGCGCGTACCGCCGCCTTCTTCGCTTTCGTCGAACAGCATCTGCTCGCCGACGCACACGCCCATCATGGGCTTTTGTTTTGCGGCCTTGAGCAGCGCATCTTCGACGCCGGAGGCGCGCAGGGAGGCCATGCAGTCGCGCATGGCGCCCTGGCCCGGCAGGACGATGCGGTCCGCGCTGTCGATATCGGCAACTATGCCGGAGATCAGCACGTCCGCCTCGGGTGCGACTGCGCGCAGGGCTTGCGCCACCGAGCGCAAATTCCCCATGCCGTAGTCGACTACTACTATCTTGTTGGTCATCGCAGTGGGCGTGAGATCAGAGTTACAGGGCGCCCTTGGTCGACGGGATGGTGCCGGCGGCGCGCGCGTCGAGCTCGGACGCCATGCGCAGCGCGCGGCCGAAGGCCTTGAACACCGTCTCGCACTGGTGGTGCGCGTTGGTGCCGCGCAGATTATCGATGTGCAGTGTGACACCCGCGTGATTGACGAAGCCGCGGAAGAATTCCAGCGTCAGGTCCACGTCGAAGGTGCCGATCATGGCGCGGGTCCAGGGCACGTGCATCTCGATGCCCGGGCGGCCGGAAAAGTCGATCACTACGCGCGAAAGCGCCTCGTCCAGCGGCACGTAGGCATGGCCATAGCGGCGGATGCCCTTCTTGTCGCCGATCGCCTTGGCCACCGCCATGCCGAGTGTGATGCCGGTGTCTTCGACGGTGTGGTGCGCGTCGATGTGCAGGTCGCCGTTGGCTTCCACTTCCAGGTCGATCAGCCCGTGGCGGGCGATCTGGTCCAGCATGTGGTCCAGGAAGGGCACGCCGGTATTGAGCTTCTGCTGGCCGGTGCCGTCCAGGTTGAGGGCGACGCGGATCTGCGTCTCGGAGGTATTGCGCGTGATGTCGGCGGTGCGGTTCATGATTGGTCCGGGGCTTGGAGGGCGGAGAGGAAGGCCGCGTTCTCCTCGGGAGTGCTGACAGTCACGCGGATGCAGTTGGTCAGCAACGGATGCATTTTACTTAAATTTTTCGCGAGTATCCGATTTGCCAGCAACTTCGCGGTGGCCCGCTCGGCGTCCGGCACGCGGAACAGGATGAAGTTGCCAGCGGCGGGGAACACGGTGGCCCCCGGCAGCTCCGCCAGCGCGGCGGCCAGTTTCGGGCGCTCGGCGTTGATGGCGCGGGCTTGGGCGTTCAACTCTTCCAGGTGGTCCAGGGCGAAGGCGGCGGCCGTCTGGGTCAGGATGTTGACGTTGTAGGGCGGGCGCACCTTGTCGAATTCGGCCAGCAGCTGCGGCGCGGCGCTCATGTAGCCGAGGCGGATGCCGGCGAGGCCCAGCTTGGACAGCGTGCGCATCACGATCAGGTTCGGGTAGCGCGGCAGGCGGCCCATGTAGCTCGTTTGCGCGAAGGGCTCGTAGGCTTCGTCCACCACGCACAGACCGGTGTCGCCCAGCGCCTCGATGACGGCGTTGACGTCGGCCTTGTCGAACAGGTTGCCGGTCGGGTTGTTGGGGTAGGCCAGGAAGACCACGGCGGGCTTGTGCTCTTCGATCGCCTTGAGCATCGCATCGCGATCGAGGCTGAAGTCTTCCTTCAGCGGCACGCCCACGAAGTCCGCACCCGCGTACTGGGCGGAGCGCTGGTACATCACAAAGGAGGGCACCGGCGCCATGACCACGGTGCGCTGGCCGGGCTTGGTGACGGCGGTGATGACGATGGAGATCAGTTCGTCCGACCCGTTGCCGAGCATGACGTCGTAGCCCGCCGGGATGCCCAGCTTGGCGCACACCTTGGCGCGCAGCTCATTCGGCGAGGGCACCGGGTAGCGGTTCAGCATCGCGTTGGCCAGGCGGTGCGCCAGTTCGTCGCGCAGGAGGCCGGACAGCTCGTAAGGGTTCTCCATCTGGTCCAGCCGGATGAAGCCCACATTGTCCGCCACATGGTAGCTGCTCAAGGCGCGGACATCGGGACGGATGGTGTTGGCGATCAGTTGGTCGAAGTTCGACATCGTTATTCCTGGAGTGCAGGGGCCTTGCGGCCCGGTTTGCGTTTGGGTGCCTTGGCGTCTGCCGCGGGTTCGGCCAGGCGCGCCTCGATGATCTCGCAGTACGCCGGATTCAGCTCGAAGCCGACGAAATTGCGCCCGCAGCGCTGGGCCGCCACGGCCGTGGTGCCGCTGCCCATGAACAGGTCCAGCACCGTGCCGCCAGGTGGGCAGCTGGCCTTGACCATGCGCTCGATGATCTCCAGCGGCTTCTGGGTCGGATGGTCGACGCGCTCCGAATGCTCACGGTGCAGACGCGAGACGCTCCACAGGTCCTTGGGGTTGTAGCCCACTTCCAGCCACTTGGCGCCGACGAAGATGGAGCGCGAGCGCGCCTTCTTGGTCTCGGCGTCGTAGGGGATGCGGACGGCATCCAGGTCGAAGTAATAGTCCTTGCGGTTGACGAAAAAGCCGACCGTGTCATGCACGCTGGTGAAGCTGCGCGTGCTGCCGCCCATCGAGGGCACGCGGCGGTCCCAGATGATCTCGTTCATCATCGTCATGCGCTGCTTGAGCATCACGAAGATCTCCGGCGAGAAGCGCCAGGTGAGGAAGATATACAGGCTGCCGTTGGGCTTCAGCTTGGGCAGCGCGGCATCCACCCACTGCTCGGTCCAGGCCAGGTAGTCGGCCACGGTCTGCTGGTCCGAGGCGTTGCCGTAGTCCTTGCCCAGGTTGTAGGGCGGGTCGGTCAGGATCAAGTCGATCGAGCCGTCTGGAATGCGGGCGATGCCTTCCAGCGCGTCCTCGCAGAAGACCCGGTTCAGCCAGGTGGTCATGGGCGCGCGTCCCTTACTTGAGACGCAGTTCGGCGCTGCGGGCGTGGGCCTGCAGGCCCTCGCCGTAGGCCAGTTCGGCGGCCACCTTGCCCAGCGTCTGCGCGCCTGCTTCGGACACGTGCAGAATCGAGGAACGCTTCTGGAAGTCGTACACGCCCAGCGGCGACGAGAAGCGCGCCGTGCGCGACGTGGGCAGCACGTGATTCGGGCCGCAGCAGTAGTCGCCCAGCGACTCGGACGAGAAGCGGCCGAGGAACAGCGCGCCCGCGTGGCGGATCTGGTCGGCCCAGTGCTGCGGATTCTCGGACGAGATTTCCAAGTGCTCGGCGGCGATGTCGCTGGCGATGGCGCAGGCCTCCTGCATGTCGCGCACCTTGATCAAGGCACCGCGGTCGGTCAGGGACTTGGTGATCACGTCCTTGCGCGGCATATCCGGCAGCAGCTTGTGGATGCTCTCTTCCACTTTCGCGATGTATTCGGCATCGGGGCACAGCAGGATGGCCTGGGCCAGCTCGTCGTGCTCGGCCTGAGAGAACAGGTCCATGGCCACCCAGTCCGGATCCGTGGTGCCGTCGCACAGCACGAGGATTTCGGAGGGACCGGCGATCATGTCGATGCCGACCACGCCGAACACGCGGCGCTTGGCGGCGGCCACGTAGGCGTTGCCGGGGCCGACGATCTTGTCCACTGGCGGAATCGTTTCGGTGCCGTAGGCCAGAGCGGCCACGGCCTGTGCGCCGCCGATGGTGAGCACGCGCGTGACGCCCGCGATGGCGGCGGCGGCAAGCACCATCTGGTTCTTCACGCCGTCCGGCGTCGGCACCACCATCACGATGTCCTGTACGCCCGCGACCTGCGCCGGAATGGCGTTCATCAGCACTGAGGACGGGTAGGCCGCTTTGCCACCAGGGACGTAGATGCCGACGCGGTCCAGTGGCGTCACGCGCTGGCCCAGCACCGTGCCATCCGGCTCGGTGTAGGTGAAGCCGTTCAGTTCCTGCTTCTGGCGCTCGTGGAACACGCGAATACGCTGCGCCGCGGTCTCCAGGGCCTGGCGCTGCGCTTCCGGGATCGCTTGCAGGGCAGCCTTCAGCTCGGACTGCGGCAGGTCCAGCGCCTGCATTGACGTGGCGTTCACGCGGTCGAAGCGGTTGGTGTATTCGAGTACGGCTGCGTCGCCGCGCGCTTTCACATCGTGCAGGATCGTCGTCACCGCATGCTCGATCGCTTCGTCGGTGGAGGCTTCGAAAGCGAGCAGGTGATGCAGGTCGCGCTGGAAATCGGCCTGCGTGGAATCGAGCTTGCGGATGGTGATGGTCATGATTCGAATGTCCCCGATGCGCGGGGACGGCGCATTTTAAGAGCGGTTGGCCGCGCGGGCGAAAGCTTCAAGGATGGGCTGCAGGCGTTCGCGCTTGAGCTTCAGCGCGGCCTGGTTGACGACGAGGCGGGACGAAATCTCCATGATCTCCTCCACTTCCACGAGGTTGTTGGCGCGCAGGGTGGAGCCAGTGGAGACCACGTCGACAATCGCGTCCGACAGGCCGACCAGCGGCGCCAGCTCCATCGAGCCATACAGCTTGATGAGGTCCACGTGCACACCTTTGGAAGCGAAGTGCTGGCGCGCGGTTTCAATGAACTTGGTGGCCACCCGCAGGCGCGCGCCTGGGTGCACGGCGTTCGCATAATCGAAGCCTGCCTTCACCGCGACCGACATGCGGCACTTGGCGATCTCCAGGTCGATCGGCTGGTACAGGCCTTCGCCGCCGTGCTCCAGCAGCACGTCCTTGCCGGCCACGCCGAAATCCGCGGCGCCATGCTGCACATAAGTCGGCACGTCGGTCGCGCGCACGATGATCACGCGCACGTTAGGGTCATTGGTGGGGAGGATCAGCTTGCGCGACGTCTCCGGGTTCTCGGTCACGGTGATGCCCGCTTCGGCGAGCAGCGGCACGGTGTCCTCGAAAATCCGGCCCTTGGACAGGGCCAGGATCAACTGGTTGGTTTCCATTGATGCGGCTTTATTTCAAACGAACGATGTTGGCGCCCACGTTGGACAGCTTCACTTCCATGCGGTCGTAGCCGCGGTCCAGGTGGTAGATGCGGTCCACCAGCGTTTCGCCATGCGCCGCCATGCCCGCGATGACCAGGCACGCGGAGGCGCGCAGGTCGGTCGCCATCACGGGCGCGCCCACCAGGCGGTCCACGCCGCGGATGTAGGCGGTCTTGCCCTCGATCTGGATGCGCGCGCCGAGGCGGTTCAGCTCCTGCACGTGCATGAAGCGGTTCTCGAAGATGGTCTCGGTGACGTTGCTGGGGCCAGCTGCGATGGTGTTCACCGCCATGAACTGGGCCTGCATGTCGGTCGGGAAGCCGGGGTATTCGGTGGTGCGGAAGTTCACCGGGCCGGGGCGGCCGTCCATCTGGGCGCGGATGGTGTTCTGGCCCAGGGTCAGGATCACGCCCATCTCGCGCAGCTTGTCCAGCGCCGCGTCGAAGATGTCGGTGCGGGTGTTGGTGAGCGTGATGTCGCCGCCGGTGGCCGCGACCGCGCACAGGAAGGTGCCGGCCTCGATGCGGTCCGAGATCACGGCGTGCTTGGCGCCGTGCAGCTCGGGCACGCCCTGGATCACCAGGCGGTCGGTCCCGATGCCGCTGATCTTGGCGCCCATGGCCACCAGCAGGTTGGCCAGGTCGGTCACTTCCGGCTCGCGCGCGGCGTTCTCCAGGATGGTTTCGCCTTCGGCCAGCGTGGCCGCCATCAGCAGGTTCTCGGTGCCGGTCACGGTGATCATGTCCGTCACCACGCGCGCGCCCTTCAGCTTCTTGCACTTGGCGTAGATGTAGCCACCTTCGACGGTGATCTCGGCGCCCAGCTGCTGCAGGCCCTTGATGTGCTGGTCCACCGGGCGCGAACCGATCGCGCAGCCGCCGGGCAGCGACACCTTGGCTTCGCCGAAGCGCGCCAGCAGGGGGCCGAGCACCAGGATCGAGGCGCGCATGGTCTTCACCAGCTCATACGGCGCCTCGTAGCTGTTGATGCCGGAGCCGTTGAGGGTGACCTTGTCGCCGTCCTGCTGCACCGTGAGGCCGGTCTGCTGCAAGAGCTTGAGGATGGTGCGCACGTCGTGCAGGTGCGGTACGTTGGACAGTTCGACGTCGCCCGCCGTGAGCAGGCCCGCGCACAGGATCGGCAGGGCGGCATTTTTCGCACCGCTGATGGGGATCTCGCCGTTCAGGCGATTGCCGCCAACGATCTTCAGTTTGTCCATGTCTTACTGTCCTTCGAATTCTTCAGGGGTGAACGTCTTCATCGACAGCGCGTGGATTTCCTCACGCATGCGGTCGCCAAGCACAGCGTACACCATCTGGTGCCGCTGGATCGAGCGTTTGCCTGCGAAAGCCGGGGACACGATCACCGCCTGGAAATGCTGGCCGTCGCCCTCCACCTCCAGGTGGGTGCATTGCATGCCGGCGCTGATGTAGCCGTGAATGAGTTCAGGAGTCGTTGCCATGTTAAGTATCCGAATAGTCAGTGGCGCAGCTTGTAGCCCTTGCGCAGCAGGTTGATCGCCATCGTCGCCAGGATCACGAAGAAGGTGCAGACGATGCCGAAGCTGATCCACGGGTTGACGTCCGACTGGCCGAAGAAGCCGTAGCGGAAGCCGTCGATCATGTAGAAGAACGGGTTGACGTGCGAGACCGCGAGCCAGAACGGAGGCAGCGAATGGATCGAGTAGAACACCCCCGCGAGGAAGGTCAGCGGCACGATCAGGAAGTTCTGGAAGGCGGCCAGCTGGTCGAACTTGTCGGCCCAGATGCCCGCGATGACGCCGACGGTGCCGAGGATGGCCGCGCCCAGCAGCGCGAAGGCCAAAATCCACAGCGGCGCCACAAAGCTCAGGTTCGCGAACCACGCGGTGATGACGAACACGCCGAATCCGACACACAGGCCGCGGATGATCGACGCGGTCACGTAGGCCGAGATGATCTCCCAGTGCGACAGTGGCGGGAGCAGGATGAACACCAGGTTTCCCGTGATCTTCGACTGGATCAGCGAGGAGGAGGAGTTGGCGAAGGCATTCTGCAGGACGCTCATCATCACCAGGCCCGGGATCAGGAAGCTGGTGTAGGTCACGCCCGGGTAGACTTCGACCCGGCCCGAGAGCACGTGGCCGAAGATCAGCAGGTACAGCATGGCCGTGAGAATCGGCGCAGCGATGGTCTGGGTGGCGACCTTCCAGAAGCGCAGGGTCTCCTTGTAGAGCAGGGTCTGGAACCCGACGGAGAAGAAGTTCATACGGCGCGGCCTTCCATGATCTGGATGAAGATGTCTTCGAGGTCGGCCTGCTGCAGCTGCATCTCGTCGATGACGGCGCCGGATTCGCGCAGGCGGGCCAGGATCGGCTCGACCTCGGCGTAGTCGTTGACGCGCAGGGCGAACTTGCTGGCGCTGCCGTTTTCGGGTTCGTCGTGGGCGATCAGCGGTTTCAGGTCGTCCGGAAGGGTGCCGCTGGCGAGGTGGATGTTCAGCTGCGAGCCGCTGATGCGGCGGATCAGCTTCGACATCGTGTCCAGCGCCACCACCTTGCCCGTCTTGAGCATGGCAACGCGCTGGCACATGGCCTGCGCTTCTTCCAGATAGTGGGTGGTCAGCACGACGGTGTGGCCTTCGCGGTTCAGGCGCGAGATGAACTTCCACAGCGTCTGGCGCAGTTCCACGTCGACGCCGGCGGTGGGTTCATCCAGCACGATCACGGGCGGCTTGTGGACCAGGGCCTGGGCCACCAGCACGCGGCGCTTCATGCCGCCGGAGAGGGCGCGCATGTTGGTATCGGCCTTGTTGGTGAGGTCCAGGTTCTCCATCACCTCGTCGATCCACTTGTCGTTGTTCTTCAGCCCGAAGTAGCCGGACTGCAGGCGCAGGGTTTCGCGCACCGTGAAGAAGGGGTCGAACACCAGTTCCTGCGGCACCACGCCGAGGTTCTTGCGGGCGTTCCGGAAATCCTTGGTGACGTCGTGGCCGTGGATGCTGATGCTGCCGGCGTCCGGGCGGATCAGGCCGGCGATGCAGGAAATCAGGGTGGTCTTGCCGGCGCCGTTCGGGCCGAGCAGGCCAAAGAACTCGCCTTCTTCGATCGTCAGCGAGACGCCGCCGAGGGCCTTGAGCGACTTGTAGCTCTTTTCGACTTGGTTGATCTGGATTGCCGCCATGCGCGGAGGCCTTTATGCCGGGGGAAACCTCTGATTATAGAAGAATCCGCCCGGGTGCGTCGGCGGCTGGCGCCTGCGACTGTTGCCCGGTGATCCAAGGCCGAAATCGGACTGGGCGCTCATCGAAATTTTGGAGTTTCATGAAGAGGGTTTTGCAACGGCGTTGGCGCTCGCTGCCTGTGCCATGTCCGCTTGGGCGCAGGACTCACTTTCCGAGGCCACCCGTGGCGCGTTCTCGAAGAAATCAGCCTGCTGCTGAAGCGAATCGTGCCGTCGCCATCACGCTAACAGGCATCCCGGGGTGCAAGCGGCGCAGTAGCGCGGATCAGTGAGGCTGCCTCAGGAAGCGCCCGGCCTTCGCCTCCAGCAGCTTGATGAGCTCAGGCTGCATGAACTCATATTCATCGGGAATATCGAGGCAGATGACGCGCTTGCCGTTGAGGTGCGCGCGGAACTTGACCGAGAGCCGGTTGCGGTGTGCCTTCTCCATCACGAAGATGATGTCCGCCCAAGCAATCTGCTCGGACGAAAGAGGTACGGTGGCGTCCGCGCCCAGCCCGGCCGAATCGGTATCGACGCCAGGCCAGGTCGAGAAGATCTGCTCCGCAGTCGGGCTGCGGAGCCGGTTCTGGGTGCAGATAAAGAGCGCCCGCGTCATGTTGGCGTGTATCCCGTCACATGTGCGCGTGGCGCTCAGTCCCTTGCCAGCGTCTGGTCCTGCGCGCGAATGTCGATGCAGGCGGTCAGGCCGCCAGCAACACGTCCACGCCGTAGACGTGGGCGAGGCTGTGCAAGCCGGCGGGGATGTTGCGGTAGCTGAGCGTGCCGCCCACCTTGCGGGCAGTGCGCTGCCAGGCCAAGAGCACGGCCACGGCCGAGGAATCGGCCGTGTGCACCGCGCGCAGGTCGATCTCGCGCTCACCGCCGCGAATCGCGGCGCAGCCCTGCTCAAGGACCGCGCGCGCGTTCTGGAAGGTGATGGACTCGACAGCCAGCATTACTTCACGGCCTTCAGCGGCTTGGAGGCCAGCTGGGCGTTACGGTCATGCAGCTTCTTGATCAGGCCGTCGATGCCGCCCTTGCTGATTTCCGAGGCAAAGTTGCTCTTGTAGGTCTCGATCAGCCACGCGCCGAGCACGTTCAGATCGTAGATCTTCCAGCCGCTGGCTTCCTTGGTCAGGCGATAGTCGAGCTGGATCGGCTCGCCGCGCGCCTGGTTGACCTGCGAACGCACCACCACGTCAGTGTCCGAATCGGACGCGCGCATCGGCTTGAACTCGACGGTCTGGTCCTTGATCTGCGAGAGCGCACCGGCATAGGTGTAGATCAGCAGGGTGCGGAACTCGGCGGTCAGCTGCTTCTGCTGCTCCGGGGTCGCCTGGCGCCAGAAGCGGCCGGCGGCGATCGAGGTCATCTTGTCCGAATCGACGTACGGCAGGATCTTCGATTCCACCAGGTCCATCACCTTGCGGGTGTCGCCCGATTGGATCGCCTTGTCGTTCTTGGCGGTCTCGATGACTTCCTGGCTGATGCGCTTGACCAGCACGTCCGGTTTTTCCTGGGCAGCGGCCGGGGCGGCCACGCCGGCGGCCATGAAGGCGACCGTGGCGATCGCGAGCAGTTGTTTGATCAGTTTCATTCTTACCTCGTCAGTGGTGTCCGTTGGTGGACATTATCTATGGTCACTTCTGGGTGGATGGCGCCGAATTTGTATCAGGCTGTTTCGGTGCCGGGTCCTGTTGGGCCGGGCCGGTCGGGGGCGCCTGCGGCTGGGCGGCCGGAGCAGGCACCGGGGCGGGGACCGCCGGTGCGTCCGCCGCCGGTTTTGCCTCCGCTGCTGGCTTGGCGTCGGCGGCTGGAGCCGGAGCCGCTGCCGGAGCCGCTGCATCTTTCGCAGCAGCATCGGCCGGCGCGGCGGCCTTGTCCTCTTCCTCGTAGTTCGGCGGCGGCGCATCCTCGTCGGGTGCCGGCTTGTCCTTGCGGCGGGCGCGCAGCTTGTCCGTATCGTAGATCTTGCTGTCGCGGCGCTGCAGGAAGCCGTCGCGGATGAACTCGTAGCGGTCCAGCGCAGCCTCTTCCATCAGGTTGCTCGCGTCCAGGATCGATGCGCGCTCATCCACTGCGCGCAGCACGATGCCGGTGTTACGCCAGCGGATCGGCTCCTTGTGGTTCCACGGATCGGCCTCCAGGTCGATCGGCAGTACCACCGTATCGCGCACGGTCGACGGGCCGAAGATCGGCAGCATCACGTACGGGCCGGCCGGCACGCCCCAGGCGCCCAGGGTCTGGCCAAAGTCCTCGTTGTGCTTCTGCAGGCCGGCGCCCGAGGCCACGTCGACAAAGCCCAGCAGGCCCACGGTCGAGTTCAGCGCCACGCGCGCCAGGTCGGAGGTGCCGTCCTTGCCCTTGCCCTGCAGCAGGTTGTTGGCCCCGGTCCAGATGTCGGCCAGGTTGCCGAAGAAATTGTTCACGCCGGTCTGCACGAACTGCGGCAGCACGTTCTTGTAGGCGGTCGCGGCCGGCTTCAGGGCGGCGCGGTCGACCGCGTCGTTGAAGCTGAACATGGCCCGATTGAACTTCTCGAACGGGTCACGCGGATTGGCCGCGGGCGTCGATGCGCAGCCCGACAGCGCGGCGGCCAGCGCCAGCGCATAGGCAGAGCGACGCCAGCCGGATGGCTGGGAAAACGTCATTTGGATTCGTCCTTTCCGTCCGCGGCCTTGCTGTAGATGAACTGGTTGATCAGGTCTTCCAGCACGGCGGCGGACTGGGTGCGGGCGACCTTGTCGCCCTGGCCCAGGTTGTTCATGTCTCCGCCCGGCTCAAGGCCGATGTACTGCTCGCCGAGCAGGCCGGCGGTCAGGATCTTGGCGGAACTGTCTTTCGGAAACTTGAAGCGGGCGTCCATATCAATGGTCACCAGCGCCTGGTAGCTTTTGTCGTCGAAGCTGATGGTGCGGACGCGGCCGACGACGACGCCCGCGCTCTTCACCGCAGCCTGCGGCTTGAGGCCGCCGATGTTATCAAACTTGGCGGTGATCGTGTAAATCGTCTTGAACGAGGACAGCGAGCTGACATTGCCGACCTTGAGCGCCAGGAACATCAGGGCTGCGGCGCCCAGCAGGACGAACAGGCCGACCCAGACATCAATGGTTTTACGGTGCATTTTTGTGGTCCGTTTTCGGTAATTACTTATTGAACATGAGCGCGGTGAGGACGAAGTCCAGGCCCCACACCAGCAGCGAGGCGAACACCACGGTCCGGGTGGTCGCGCGCGACACGTCTTCCGGAGTCGGCTGGGCCTCGTAGCCCTGGTAGAGGGCGGTAAAAGTCACCACCACGCCAAACACGAAACTCTTCAGGACGCCGTTGGCGATGTCGCCCCAGATATCGACGCCCGACTGCATCTGCGACCAAAACGCGCCCGAGTCCACGCCGATCAGCTTCACGCCGATCAGGTAGCCGCCGACCACGCCCACGCCGTTGAAGATGGTGGCCAGGATCGGCATCGCGACCACGCCGGCCAGGAAGCGCGGGGCCAACACGCGCTGCACCGGGTTAATCGCCATCATTTCCATGGCGGTCAGCTGCTCGCCGGCCTTCATCAGGCCGATCTGGGCGGTCAGCGAGGTGCCCGCTCGGCCCGCGAACAGCAGGGCGGTCACGACCGGGCCCAGTTCGCGCAGCAGCGACAGCGCCACCACCTTGCCCAGCTGTTCCTCGGCGCCGTAGGCATTCAAAGTGATATAGCCCTGCAGGCCCAGCACCATGCCGACGAACAGGCCGGACACCACGATGATCAGCATCGAGTAGTTGCCGATGAAGTGGATCTGCTCCGAGATCAGGGTCGGGCGGCGCAGCGCGCCAAAGCACTCACCCAGCAGCACGACGAACCAGCGCGCCGCGTAGCCGATCTGGGCGACGGTCTCGCGGGTGTACTGGCCGATGCGGCCGAGCAGGTTGGGAACGAAGGCGGTGCTCATGCGCCACCTCCCAGTCCCAAGTCGTCCGCCAGCGCGCGGCCGGGGTAATGGAAGGGCACCGGGCCATCCGGCGCGGCATGCACGAATTGCTTCACGTAGGGGTCTTCGGATTTCAGCAGGTCGGCGGGCGTGCCCTCGGCGACAATGGCGCCAGCCGACATGAAGTACACGTAATCGGCGATCTCGAAGCACTCGTGCACATCGTGCGAGACCAGGATCGAAGTCGAGCCGAGCGCTTCGTTCAGGCTGCGGATCAGGTTGGCGGTCACGCCCATCGAGATGGGGTCCAGGCCGGCGAACGGCTCGTCGTACATGATCAGCTGCGGGTCGAGCGCGATGGCACGGGCCACGGCCACGCGGCGCGCCATGCCGCCCGAGATCTCGGCCGGCTTCAGCTTGTGCGCGTTGCGCAGGCCGACTGCATTCAGCTTCATCAGCACCAGGTCGCGGATCAGCTCTTCCGGCAGGTCGGTGTGCTCGCGCAGCGGGAAGGCCACGTTCTCGAACACGGACAGATCGGTGAACAGGGCGCCGAACTGGAACAGCATGCCCATCTTGCGGCGCAGGCGGTACAGGCCTTCGGTATCGAGCTGGTGCACGTTCTCGCCATCGACGGTGACCGAGCCGCGCTGCGGGCGGATCTGGCCGCCGATCAGGCGCAGCACCGTGGTCTTGCCGCACCCGGACCCGCCCATCACGGCGATGACCTTACCGCGTGGGAAGTCCATCCGCAGGCCCTTCAAAATGGGGCGCGAATTGTACGCAAAATGCAGGTCACGAATTTCGACGAGATTCGACACAGAGGGCTTATTCGATTTGGGGAAGATCGTATTGTAGTGCAGAAACGGCAAGCTCTGCTGGCGACGCCCCGTTTTTGGACCGCGCGGGGACGTGATAATACAACACTACTGAACTTGGAGTCAGATATTCCTGTGGGTAAGTTGTTGAATTCGCGGAACATTTTGACGCCGCAAGTTTGCTTGACAGGTCAACTTGTTGCCGTGAGAGAATTGGTGCAGTGCGCCAGAGGTACCCCGGCACCGGCGCCGGGAAAGCCCTTCCGTGCCGCGCGCGCGCAGCGTACACTCGGCGGCAGGATGCCAAAAGATGGAGTTGTCGCATGCATTTTTCTCAAAAGTCCTGCCTGGCGGTCTGCCTGGTACTGTTGGTTAATACCGCCTGGGCGAACCCGGCCGTGAAAAAGGCGGCCGACCAGTTCGTCGGCGGCGTGGCCTGGCAGGCGCAGTCGGTGCTGACGGCGGACTTTTCCTGCGCGGGCAAGACCGAGCACGCCATCCTTGGCACCTCGGACAAGGAGATCGTGGTCGCCATCTTCACGCCGGATCTCAAGCGCGCACCCGAAGTGCTGCGTTTCGAGGCGGGCGGACGCAAGCCGGACGCGGCCAAGATCCGGCTCGAAGACAGCTCGCTGACGCCCGCCGAGATCACCTCGTTGGCGGGCAGCGCACCCACCGGCTACAAGCCCTCGAAAACCTGCAAGGGCGTGCGCCTGTCCGATGACGCCAGCGACGCTGCGCATATCTATTGGGACCACGACTCGAAGAAGTTCGACTCGTGGGCCCAGTAAGGCGCGCCGTGCCGCGCCAGACACGTCCCGTGGCCCGCCGCCAGCTGGCGCGCCGGCGGCACTCGCCGGAAGTCGACGACGGTCTGCCCGGGCTGTTCCGCGATCATCCGCAGCCGATGTGGATCTACGACCTGCGCACGCTGCGCTTCATGGCCGTGAACGAGGCGGCCCGCCGCGAGTATGGCTACAGCGAGAGCGAATTCCTGCGCATGACCATCCGCGACATCCGCCCCCCGGCGGAGCAGGAGCGCCTGAGCGCGAACCTGAGCGTGGCGGCTCCGCGCGCCTTCGAGAACGCGGGCGTGTGGACCCACCGGCGCAAGGACGGCAGCCTGCTGGACGTGCAGGTCACCTCGCAGGGCCTGCGCTACCGCGGGCGCGCCTGCCGCTTCGTCCTGGTGCACAACGTCAGCGGCTATTTGTCCGTGCAGCGCGCACTGCACCAGTCGGAGCAGCTCTACCGCAGCCTGATCGACGCCCTGCCGCAGCAGGTGTTCTGGAAGGGGCTGGACCAGCGCTACCAGGGCGGCAACAAGGAGTTCGCGCGCGTCGCGGGGCTGGCCTCGACCGGGGACCTGGTCGGCAAGACCGATGCCGACTTCCCGTGGCACTACAGCGCGGCGCGCATCGCCGAGGAAGATGCCTACATCATGCGCACCGGCCAGGCCAGGCTGGCGTATGAGGACCGCCTGCTCGAGCCGGACGGCAGCCAGCGCGACTACGTCATCAACAAGCTGCCGCTGCACGACGCGGACGGGCAGATCGTCGGCCTGCTCGGCACCATCCAGGACATCACGGAGCGCAAGCAGGCGGCCCAGTCGCTGCAGCTGCAAAGCAGCGCGGTGGAGGCCAGCGTCAATGCCATCATCATCACGCGCGTGGGCGTCAAGGACGACGTGGTCGAATACGTGAACCCGGCCTTCACCCAGATGACCGGCTTCGCAGCCGACGAGGTCATGGGGCGGGACTGCCGCTTCCTGCAGGCGGGGGACACCGAACAGCCGGCGCTGGCCGACTTGCGCCGCGCCCTGCATGAAGAACGCGCGATCACGGTCGTGCTGCGCAACTACCGCAAGGATGGCTCGCTGTTCTGGAACGAGCTGCGGGTGGCGCCGGTGCGCGACGCGCAGGGCGCGGTCACGCACTGGGTCGGCATCCTGAACGACATCACGGCCACGCGCCGCTACCAGGCGGAGCTCGAACACCAGGCCAGCCACGATGCGCTGACCAGCCTCCCCAACCGGGCGCTCTTCAACGACCGGCTGGAGCACGCGATCGCCCACGCGAGCCGCTATGGGCACAAGGTGTGGGTGGTGTTCATCGACCTCGATAACTTCAAGCTCGTGAACGACACGCTGGGCCACGGCGTCGGCGATTCGCTGCTGCAGACGGTGGCGCAGCGCTTGTCGCGGCGCCTGCGCTCCAGCGACACGGTGGCCCGCTTGGGCGGCGATGAATTCATGCTCCTGCTGCTGGACGACGGCGAGCAGCACCCGACCGGGGACACCATCGCCGCGCTGCTCAATGCGGTGGCGGCGCCGGTGCGCCTGTCGGACCGCGAATTCTCGCTGACCTGCTCCATCGGCGTGGCCATCTTTCCGGGCGACGGATCGGCCCCGCAGGAGCTGCTCAAGCATGCGGACATGGCCATGTACCAGGCCAAGGACGCGGGCCGCAACCAGATCAAGTTCTTCTCGGCCGAGATGAACGAGCAGGTAAAGGAGCGCACACTGATCGAACACTCGCTGCGTGCGGCCGTGGTGCGCTCGCAGTTCGTGCTGCACTACCAGCCCAGCGTGTGCCTTACGTCCGGCACGGTCAAGGGAGTGGAGGCGCTGGTACGCTGGAACCATCCGGAGCTGGGCATGGTGCCGCCGGCCCGCTTCATTCCGGTGGCGGAGGACACGGGGCTGATCGTCGATATCGGCAGCTGGGTGCTGCGCGAGGCCTGTGCGCAGGGGCGGCGCTGGATCGACTCCGGCGTGGGGCGCTTCAGCGTGGCGGTGAATGTCTCGGCACGCCAGTTCCGGCGCCCGTCGTTTGCGGCGGAGGTGCGCGAGGCGTTGCGCGAGACCGGGCTGCCGGCCGACCTGCTGGACCTGGAAATCACCGAGAGCGTGGTGATGGCGGACGTGCAGCAGGCGGTGGAGGTGATGGCGGAGCTCAAGGAGATCGGCGTACGCATGTCGATCGACGATTTCGGGACCGGCTATTCCAGCCTGTCCTATCTGCGCCTGTTCCCGCTGGACTACCTGAAGATCGACCAGTCCTTCATCGCCGAGATGGGCACGCCGAGTGGCGATGCGATGGTGCGCTCGATCGTGATGCTGGGGCACTCCCTGGATTTCGGCCTGATCGCGGAGGGCGTCGAAACCGCCGCCCAGCGCGACCACCTGCGAGACCTGGGCTGCGACCAGATGCAGGGCTACCTCTTCAGCCGCCCCCAGCCCGCGGACGCCCTCGAAGCCCTTCTTGCTGCCTCTGCCGGACGCTGATCACGGTGTCGAAACCATCACTCGTCTTGCCTGCGAAGTAAACGTTGACTACTCCTGGTCCATCTAATGGCGACCAAATGATCACGCCGAACTTGCGCTCACATCAATGAGCATCCTGGGGAACACTCCAGGGCTTAACTTTGTCAACGTTTTTGCGACCACGAACGGAGTTCATGATACGCACTCTGACCATTACAGCGGGAACGCAATCGACATCAACGCCATCAATGGCATCAGGGTCGCTGAGGATCCGACCAAAGCTGCAGCTCTGCAGCTGGAAGCCCAAGCGTTGGCGGATCCTAACACCCGGTATGTGGAAGGGGCAGGTGGCAACGGGGTGCGCGACAGCCCGGGCGGCCAGTGGCGAGAGTCGCGACCCCTGCCTGGTATGGATAACCATGTGCACTAGAGTATTTTCCGCCGTTGGGTAACTCACGTTCAATCACAATAGCGCCCCGCGTGGGCGCTCCCAACTATGAGACATTTACTATTGATTTGTGCGCTCTTCCTGATGGCTCCAGGGCCAGGGAAGGCCAGCGAAACCGCCTCGGCATTGACTGCGAATGGGCTTGACCGCGTGCGCATCGGGATGACCCCGCAAGAGGTCAATCGCCATCTAAAACGGCGACTGGTTCCAACACCTATCGCAAATCGCGCAACGGCCGAGTGTGACTACTTGCCAAACCCTGACCACAGGGGAGTGCACCTGCTGTTTTGGTACAACCGTTTGGTGCGCATCGACGTCGAAACAGCGGACATTTCGTATGCAAATGGCATTCGAATCGGCGCGCGGCTATCGTCGATAAGGCAGCAATTTCCCCATGCTGTAGAGGAACCACTTGCTTATGTCGAAGGAGTCTCCCTCGTGCTCGAGAGTAGCTCCGAGCCGAACGGTGTTAGTCTCCAGTTCGCTGACGGCGTACTCAGGCACATCCTAGTCGGAGAAAAGAAAATACTGAGATATGACGAGGCCTGCTTGTAATCTGAACGGGCCGCTAGTGAAGTACGCTAACGACCAGCACCCCGACGCATAGTCCTGCAACTATCGCCCACTGGGTCGATCGCAGATCCTCGCGCAGCTCGCGAACCTCTTCGCGCGAACGCGCCAGTTCATCGAGTACGCGTTCAAGCAGACGCTCAACGTCGACAGCATGGCCTTCACTTACCGCACATAGCCTGTGCATTTGCTCCTCCCGCTGGCTACGTTCACTGTAGCGCAGCGCGGGAGAGCGTCAAGCGCACGCGGCGCGCCGTGCGATCAGCGCGGCAGGACCGAGGCGCCCATGAGGAACAGATCGACTTCGCGCGCACACTGGCGGCCTTCGCGGATGGCCCAGACCACCAGCGACTGGCCGCGCCGCATGTCGCCGGCGGCGAACACCTTCGGCACCGAAGTGCGGTAGCAGCCTTCGCCATCGGTGGTGGCGCGCGCGTTGCCGCGCTGGTCCTTGTCCACGTTGAAGGCATCCAGCACCTGCTGCACCGGCGAGACGAAGCCCATCGCCAGCAGCACCAGGTCCGCCTTCAGCTCGAACTCGGAGTTCGGGACTTCGGTCATTTTCCCGTCCTTCCATTCGACGCGGCAGGCGATCAGCTTTTCGACCTTGCCGCCCTTGCCCTCCAGGCGCTTGGTGGCCACTGCCCAATCGCGCTCGCATCCTTCCTCGTGCGAGGACGAGGTGCGCAGCTTGGTCGGCCAGTACGGCCACACCAGCGGCTTGTTCTCGTGCTCCGGCGGCATCGGCATCAGTTCGAACTGCGTCACCGAGGCGGCGCCCTGGCGGTTGGAGGTCCCCACGCAGTCGGACCCAGTGTCGCCACCGCCGATCACCACCACATGCTTGCCGGTGGCCTTGATCTGGTCCTTCAGCTTGTCCCCGGCGTTAACCTTGTTCTGCTGCGGCAGGAAGTCCATCGCAAAGTGCACGCCCTTGAGCTCACGCCCCGGCACCGGCAGGTCACGCGGCTGCTCGGCGCCACCGGCCATGATCACCGCGTCGAATTCCGCGTCCAGGTCCTCAGGGAAGATGGTCTCTTTCGCGAAGTTGTTCACCGTGGCCGGGAAGTCCTTGCCGATCAAGACGCTGGTGCGGAATTCCACGCCCTCGGCCTTCATCTGCTCCACGCGGCGGTCGATCAGGGACTTGTCGAGCTTGAAGTCGGGAATGCCGTAGCGGAGCAGGCCACCGAGGCGGTCCGATTTCTCGAACACGGTCACCGAGTGCCCCACGCGCGCCAGCTGCTGCGCGGCCGCCAGGCCCGCCGGACCGGAACCGATCACGGCAATCTTCTTCCCGGTCTTGACAGCGGCCGGCTGCGGCACCACCCAGCCATGCTCCCAGCCCGTGTCCGCGATCTTGTGCTCGATCGACTTGATGCCCACCGGGTCGTTGTTGATGCCCAGCGTGCAGCCGGTCTCGCACGGCGCCGGGCAGATGCGGCCCGTGAACTCGGGGAAGTTGTTGGTCGAGTGGAGCGTGTCCAGCGCCTCGTGATAGCGGCCGTGGTACACCAGGTCGTTCCAGTCCGGGATGATGTTGTTGACCGGGCAGGCCGAATTGCAGAACGGGATGCCGCAGTCCATGCAGCGGGCGCCCTGCACCTTGGCCTGTTCGTCGGTCAGGACGATGCTGAATTCCTTGTAGTGCTTCAGGCGCGCCGCAGGTTCCTGGTGCCCTTCTTCCTGCCGCTGGAATTCCATGAAGCCGGTGATCTTACCCATGAGTGTTCCTCTGTCTGATTCTGCCGTGGCTTACGCCGCGATCTTTTCGTTGGCTTCTTCCATGCTGGAGTTGTGCATCTCCTCCAGCGCACGCTTGTATTCGGTCGGGAACACCTTCACGAACTTGCCGCGGCCCGTGGCCCAGTCGTCCAGCAGGTTGCGCGCGCGGGTCGAGCCGGTGTGCTTGAAGTGGCGTTCGATCAGGCGCTTGAGGATCACTTCGTCCGCCTCGCGCACGCCGCCCCGCGTCTCCGCGTGCCAGGTCGCCTTGTCGCTCTGCTCTTTCGACGCATGCACGCGCTCCAGGTCCACCATGGACAGGTTGCAGCGCGACTCGAACTCGCCGTCCGGGTCATACACGTAAGCCACGCCGCCGGACATGCCCGCCGCGAAGTTGCGGCCCGTGGCGCCCAGCACCACCACCGTCCCGCCGGTCATGTATTCGCAACCGTGGTCGCCGCAGCCTTCCACCACCGTCACCGCGCCCGAATTGCGGACCGCGAAACGCTCGCCGGCCACGCCGTTGATGAAGGCTTCACCGGCGATGGCGCCATACAGCACCGTGTTCCCGACGATGATGTTGTCCACCGCCCAGCCACGGAACTCCGTGTTGGGGCGCACGATGATGCGGCCACCCGACAGGCCCTTGCCCACGTAGTCGTTGCCCTCGCCCACCAGGTCGATGGTGATGCCCGCCGCCAGGAAGGCCGCTGCCGACTGGCCTGCGGTGCCCTGCAGCTGGATGTGGATGGTGTCGTCCGGCAGGCCCGCGTGGCCGTAGCGGCGCGCCACTTCGCCCGACAGCATGGTGCCCACGGTGCGGTTGACGTTGCGGACCGGCGAGATGAACGAGACGCGCTCGCCCTTCTCCAGCGCGGCCTTGGCCTGGGTGATCAGCTTGTGGTCCAGCGCCTTCACCAGGCCGTGATCCTGTTCTTCCGTGTGGTAGATCTTCAGGCCCTGGTCGGTCTGCGGACGGTAGAAGATGTTGGAAAAGTCCAGGCCCTTGGCCTTCCAGTGCTCGATGGCTTTCGACTTGTCCAGCAGGTCCGAGCGGCCGATCAGTTCATCGAAGGTACGGATGCCCAGCTGCGCCATCAGCTGGCGCGCTTCTTCGGCGACGAAGAAGAAGTAGTTCACCACGTGTTCCGGCTTGCCCTGGAACTTGGCCCGCAGGACCGGGTCTTGCGTGGCCACGCCCACCGGGCAGGTGTTCAGGTGGCACTTGCGCATCATGATGCAGCCCTCCACCACCAGCGGCGCGGTGGCGAAGCCCATTTCATCCGCGCCCAGCATGGCGGCGATGACGACGTCGCGGCCGGTTTTCATCTGGCCGTCGGCCTGCACGCGGATGCGCGAGCGCAGACCGTTCAGGACGAGGGTCTGCTGCGTTTCGGCCAGGCCCAGCTCCCACGGCGTGCCGGCGTGCTTGACGGAGGACAGCGGCGAAGCGCCGGTGCCGCCATCATGGCCGGCGACCACCACGTGATCGGCTTTCGCTTTCGTCACGCCCGCGGCCACGGTGCCGATGCCGACTTCCGACACCAGCTTCACCGAGATCGAGGCGCGCGGATTCGCGTTCTTCAGGTCGTGGATCAGCTGCGCCAGGTCTTCGATCGAATAGATGTCGTGGTGCGGGGGCGGCGAGATCAAGCCCACGCCCGGCACCGAGAAGCGCAGCGAGGCGATGTACTCGGACACCTTGTGGCCCGGCAGCTGGCCGCCTTCGCCCGGCTTGGCACCCTGCGCCATCTTGATCTGGATCTGATCCGCGGAGTTCAGGTATTCGGCGGTGACACCGAAGCGGCCCGACGCCACCTGCTTGATCTTGGAGCGCAGCGAATCGCCTTCGGCCAGCGGAATGTCCGCGACCACGCGGTCCGGGCCCAGGATCGAGGCCATGGTCTCGCCCTTCTTGATCTTGATGCCCTTGAACTCATTGGCGTAGCGGACTGGATCCTCGCCACCTTCGCCGGTGTTCGACTTGCCGCCGATCCGGTTCATCGCAATGGCCAGCGTGGCGTGGGCTTCGGTCGAGATGGAGCCCAGCGACATGGCGCCGGTGGCGAAGCGCTTGACGATCTCCCTGGCCGGTTCCACTTCGTCCAGCGGAATCGCTTTCGACGGGTCGATCTTGAATTCGAACAGGCCGCGCAGCGTCAGATGGCGGCGGGTCTGGTCGTTGATCAGCTGCGCGTACTCCTTGTAGGTCGAGTAGTTGTTCGAACGGGTCGAGTGCTGCAGCTTGGCGATGGCGTCCGGGGACCACAGGTGGTCCTCGCCGCGCGTGCGGTAGGCGTACTCGCCGCCTGCATCCAGCGCGTTGGCCAGCACCGGGTCGTTGCCGAAGGCCAGGGCGTGCAGGCGCAGCGCTTCCTCCGCCACTTCGAACACGCCGATGCCTTCCACGCCGGAGGCGGTGCCCTTGAAGTACTTGTCCACCATGGCTTTCGACAGGCCCACGGCTTCGAAGATCTGCGCGCCGCAGTAGGACATGTAGGTCGAGATGCCCATCTTGGACATCACCTTCATCAGGCCCTTGCCGACGGCCTTGGTGTAGTTGTAGATCGCCTTGTCGCCCGAGACGTCGGCGTGCATGCCCTGCGCCAGTTCGACCAGGGTCTCCATCGCCAGGTAGGGGTGGACGGCTTCCGCGCCGTAGCCGGCCAGCAGGGCGAAGTGATGGGTTTCGCGGGCCGAACCGGTTTCCACCACCAGGCCGGTGGAGGCGCGCAGGCCGCGCTGCACCAGGTGCTGGTGGACCGAGGACGTGGCCAGCAGCGCGGGAATCGCGACCTGGGTGCCGTCCATGCCGCGGTCGGTCAGGATCAGGATGTTGTGGCCGGACTTGACCGCGTCCACCGCTTCCGCGCAGAGCGAGGCGATGGACGCTTCGATGCCTTCCTTGCCCCAGGCGATCGGGTAGCAGATGTTCAGCTCATACGACTTGAACTTGCCGCCGGTGTGGGCCGAGATGGCGCGCAGGCGGGCCATGTCGTCGAACGACAGGACCGGCTGCGTCACCTCGAGGCGCATCGGCGGATTGACGTTGTTGGTATCCAGCGGATTCGGCTTCGGGCCGATGAAGGACACCAGCGACATCACCATCGCTTCGCGGATCGGGTCGATCGGCGGGTTGGTCACCTGCGCGAACAGCTGCTTGAAGTAGTTGTACAGCGGCTTGAGTTTGTTGGACATCACCGCCAGCGGCGAATCGTTGCCCATCGAGCCGGTGGCTTCCTCGCCCAGCAGCGCCATGGGCGCCATCAGGAATTTCAGGTCCTCCTGGGTGTAGCCGAAGGCCTGCTGGCGGTCCAGCAGGGAGGCCTGCTGCTTCTCGCCCTGCGCGTCCTTGGCGCGGTTGTGCGCGAGCTGGGATTCGGAGAGCTTGAGCTCACCGAGCTTGATGCGCACGGAATTGATCCACGACTTGTAGGGGCGCGCGTTGGCGTAGGTGTCCTTCAGCTCCTTGTCGTCGATGATGCGGCCCGCTTCCAGGTCGATGAGGAACATCTTGCCCGGCTGGAGGCGCCACTTCTTCACGATGCGCGACTCGGGGATCGGCAGCACGCCGGACTCGGAGGCCATCACCACCAGATCGTCGTCGGTGACGATGTAGCGCGCCGGGCGCAGGCCGTTGCGGTCGAGGGTACCGCCGATATGGCGGCCGTCGGTGAAAGCCATGGCGGCCGGGCCGTCCCACGGCTCCATCATCGAGGCGTAGTACTCGTAGAAGGCCTTGCGGTTGGCGTCCATCAGCGGGTGGTTCTCCCACGCTTCCGGAATCATCATCATCATCGCCTGGGCGATCGGGTAGCCGGACATGACCAGCAATTCGAGCGCGTTGTCGAAGCAGGCGGTGTCGGACTGGCCGTCGTAGATCAGCGGGAAGAGCTTCTGCAGGTCGTCGCCCAGCACGGCGGACTTCATCATCCCTTCGCGGGCGCGCATCCAGTTGAAGTTGCCCTTGACGGTGTTGATCTCGCCGTTGTGCGCGATCAGGCGGTAGGGGTGGGCCAGAGGCCACTCGGGGAAGGTGTTGGTCGAGAAGCGCTGGTGCACCAGCGCCAGCGCGGAGATGCAGCGCGGGTCTTGCAGGTCGCGATAGTACTGGCCTACCTGGTCGGCCAGCAGCAGGCCTTTGTAGACGATGGTCCGCGCCGACATCGAGGGCACGAAGAACTCCTTGCCGTGCACGAGCTTCAGCGCCTGGATCGCGTGGCCGGACGACTTGCGGATCACGTACAGCTTCCGCTCCAGTGCATCGGTCACCATGATGTCCGGCCCGCGGCCGATAAAGATCTGGCGGATCACCGGCTCCTTGGCGCGCACGGTGGGCGACATCGGCATGGTCTCGTCGACCGGCACATTGCGCCAGCCCAGCACCACCTGGCCTTCGATGCGCACGGCGCGCTCGATTTCCTGTTCGCAGGCGATGCGGGAGGCGTTCTCCTTGGGCAGGAACACCATGCCGACGCCGTATTCGCCGGGCGGAGGCAGCTCCACGCCCTGCTTGGCCATCTCGTCGCGGTAGTACTGGTCCGGGATCTGGATCAGGATGCCGGCGCCATCGCCCATCAGGTGGTCGGCACCGACCGCACCCCGGTGGTCCAGGTTCTTGAGGATCAGCAGGCCCTGCTCGATGATCGAGTGGCTCTTCTGGCCCTTGATGTGCGCGACGAAGCCGACACCGCAGGCGTCATGCTCGTTCGACGGGTGGTACAAGCCTTGCGCTTCCATGCTGTTCTCCACTGCTTTGACGGGGTTGAGGGACAACCTTAGTGCAATGCAGCAGAAAACTCAACAAGATTAAATAGGGTCGGAGTCGAATTAAATGCTCAGATGTCGCTCGTAAAATTAAATGGGGACAGAGTCATGCTAAGCGATGCCAACTAAGGGCGGCTGGGGATAAGCCATTGATTCTTATCGGTCCGGCTGGGTTGCCACGGTCATTTTGCGGGGCCGGCCGCGCTTGGCCGGCAGTACCTGCCGCTTGGCGCGCTGCTCCAGGGTACGTTTGAAAGTGTCCGAGCCCAGCGGCCAGCCTTTCAGCACCGCGGCGCTGATGAACTCCAATTCTTTGCGGCTTTGCGGCTTGTCGGCGAGCTGGGTGTAGGCCGCCTCGCGCTGGAACGGCGTATTGCCGAGGGACCAGTAGCGGGGGTGATCGGTGATCAAGGTATCCTGCCTGGTCCCGATGTGGTGATTGAAGCTGGTCCACGGATACTCCTGGGGAGTATGAGCAGCCCCCGAGCGGACAGGATTGAGCTCCACGTAAAGCGAACACGGCAGGAAATATTCGTCCGGATCGACCACGGAAGTCTTATAGCGCCCGGCCCAGAGCGTGCCAGTCCGGCCGTACTTGCTATTGAAGTAAGGCACGTACTTGCGCCCCATCCACTGCATCATGCGCGCCAAGCCCTCTCCGTCAGATGGCGAGGCCAGCAGATGGACGTGGTTCGGCATCAGGCAGTAGGCGTGGATCGCTACCTTGAACTGCTTCGCCGCGGTTTTCAGCATCGCCAGGAATTCGCGGTAGTCGTCCTCATCCTGAAACACCGGCTGATTGTTGTTGCCGGTCTGGATGATGTGGTGGGGCTGGTTCGGGAGGACGAAGCGGGGCAGGCGGGCCATGAAAAAGGGTCAGGAATCGTGAACACCGCACCATTCTAGCGCGGCCGCATGACTCTGACCCTATTTATTTCTGAAGCCGTCCAGAACAGGAACGACTCTGTCCCTGAATACTAGAGGATGTTAAATCCGGCCGACAGCGAATAGCCTTCGCCATACGCCGAGCGCAGCGGCAGATCCTGGCCCAGCCCGCTGCGCGCTTTCTTGCGCAGGCGGTAGACCAGCATGTCGACCCGGCGGGATGCGTCCGGATCCTCCCCGCCCATGCCCGCCACGATCACCTGGCGCGGCACCGGCCGGGTGTTGATGGTCAGCAGATGCAGGAAGTTGCACTCTTTCTCCGTCAGATCGATCACCGAGCCGGACAGCTCAAGTTGGCGGGCGCTCACTTTCAGCGTCCATTTGCTCGGCTGCGGGGCCGCCGGTTCCGGCGCGCGCACGCGGCGGTCCAGCGCCTCGATGTGGGCGGCCAGTTCCGGGAACTTGATCGGCTTGGTCAGATAATGGTCCGCGCCCAGGCGCAGGCCGAGGATGCGGTTGTCGAAGGCCACCCGGCCAGTCAGCACCAGCAGCCCGATCTCGGGATACAGCTGGCGCATCCGCGGGATGACATTGAACCCGTCCTCGTCCGGCAGGCCGAGGTCGAGGACGACCACGGCGGTGGGCGTCTTGGTGAGGGCGGCCCACATCTCGCTGGCGGATGTGGCAATGGACACTTCATGGTCGAGTCCGGTCAGGAACTCGGCCATGTCGCCGGCGTATTCGCCGTTGTCTTCAACGATGAGGATTTGCGTCATGGGTGCGCCATCGACAGTAATTTCAGAAACCTTTAGCTCATGTGCGGGGAGCTAGCGCCGACCCTTGCATTGCTTTTGTGAACAAACAGTAAAGAATTATCACGAATGTAACTCGAAGAGGCAAGGTCTTTATCCATCCCGGTTACAGGGGCATCCGGATTTTGAACACCGCCCCATATTGTGCATTGTTTTGGCCGGAAATAGTTCCTCCATGCACCTCGACCACCGACTTCGCCATATACAGCCCTAGGCCCGAGCCTGCGCGGCCTGTGGCGCTGGCGCCACGAAATCCCTTGGCGAACACCAGCGGCCACTCGTTTTCGGGGATGCCGGGGCCTTCGTCGCGCACCGCCAGTTCCACGACATTCCCGTCGCGCCGGCCTTCCAGGTGGATCGTGGCGCTGTCCGGCGTGTACTGAATGGCATTGTCGACCAGAACTTTCAGCGCCATCGCCAGCCCTTCGGGACTGCCACGCAGCGTCAGCGGCAAGGTCGCGCCGTCCACGTCCACCTTGCGGCCGGCGGCCCGCGCGTGCTGGGCGGCTTCGCGCAGCAGCGCCAGCGGCTCCACGGTGGTGGCCTGCTTGTCGCGGCCGACGGCGGCCATGCGGTCCGGGGACAGGTACTCGTCCAGCATGCCGATCAGGCGGTCGGCCGCAATCTGGATCTTGCGGTAGCGCTGGCGCGTCGCATCGCTGACCTTCGCCGCGTCGGGCGATGCCTCCAGCATCTGCACCGCACCGTCGATGGTGGACAGCGGCGTGCGGAATTCGTGATTGAGCATGCTGGCGAACTTCTTCTGCCGCGCCGCGTACTCGCGCTGGCCGGAGATGTCGCGCACCAGGCCGGCCGTGTAGCCGTCGGCGCACGTCACGACCACCTCCAGCGGTACCGTCCCGCCGCCCTTGCGGGCCAGCTCCACTTCCTGCCGGGCGGGCAGCTTGCCCTTGGGTGGCACGGCCAGCACGCGGCACAGCGGTGCCAGAAGGGCATCGACCGCGCTGCCATCGATGTGGGCCGCGAGGGCCGCGGGCGCATACCCGGTCAGCGCTTCGATGGAGGGACTGATATAAGAAAGCCGCCCGGAGGCGGCATCCACGATGAAGGCAGCGCCGCCTTCGAGTTCCGCGATAGTGCGGAACAGCGAGGCGGCGCCGCTGCTGAAGTCATCCATGTAGTTGGGCGTGAGTCATTGTTCGTCGAGCGGGGCGAAGATGGCCTGCAGGTCTTCCTGCGTCAGTACGAGCTTGTGCTGCTCGCCCTCGGCCAGCACGGACTGCGCCAGTTCGCTCTTCTTCTGCTGCAGCAGCTGGATCTTTTCCTCCAGCGTGCCCTTGGCAATCAGCTTGTACACGAACACCGGCTTGTCCTGCCCGATGCGCCAGGCGCGGTCGGTCGCCTGGTTCTCGGCCGCCGGGTTCCACCACGGGTCGTAGTGGATCACGGTGTCGGCCGCGGTCAGGTTCAGGCCCACGCCGCCGGCCTTCAGCGAGATCAGGAAGACCGGCACGGCGCCTTGCTGGAACGCGGCCACCTGAGCCGAGCGGTCCTTGGTCTCGCCGGTCAGGATCGCATACGGGATGCGGCGCGCGTCCAGCTCCTCCTCGATCAGCTCCAGCATCGACGTGAACTGCGAGAACACGAGGATCTTGCGCTTCTCGGCCAGCAGGTCGTCCAGCATCTGCATCAGGTCGATCAGCTTGGCGCTGGCGTTGGCCTGCTTCTTGGGCGGCAGCGCCTTGACCAGGCGCGGGTCGCAGCAAACCTGGCGCAGCTTGAGCAGCGCCTCGAGAATCACGATCTGGCTGCGCGCCACGCCCTTCTTGTCGATCTCCTCGCGCACCTTCTTGTCCATCGCCAGGCGCACGGTTTCGTACAGGTCGCGCTGGGCGCCGCTGATCTCCACCTTGCGCACCATCTCGGTCTTGGGCGGCAGCTCCTTGGCCACGTGGTCCTTGGTCCGGCGCAGCAGGAAAGGCTTGATGCGGCGGTTCAGCAGCGCGCGCCGCAGCGGGTCGTCCTGCTTCTCGATCGGGTTGCGGAACTGCGCGTTGAAGGTCTTCTCGTCGCCCAGAAGGCCGGGCAGCAGGAAGTGGAACTGCGACCACAGCTCGCCGAGGTGGTTCTCCAGCGGCGTGCCCGAAAGGCATAAACGGTGGCGCGCCTTCAGCATGCCCGCCGACTGCGCGGCCTTGGAGCGCGTGTTCTTGATGTAGTGCGATTCGTCGAGAATCACCAGGTGGTACTCGTGCTCGCGCAGCTTTTCCTCGTCGCGCGGGAGCAGCGCGTAGGTGGTCAGCACCAGGTCCACGTTCGGGATCTGCTCGAACAGGTCCATACGCTCCTTGCCCTGCAGGACCAGCACCCGCAGGCCGGGCGCGAACTTGGCCGCTTCGTCGTGCCAGTTCGCCATCAGGCTGGTGGGCGCGATGACGAGGGCCGGATGGGTGAGGCGGCCCGCTTCCTTTTCAATGAGGATGTGGGCCAGCGTCTGCACCGTCTTGCCGAGGCCCATGTCGTCGGCCAGGATGCCCGCCAGGTCGTACTCGCGCAGGAACTGCATCCAGGCCAGGCCGTCGGCCTGGTAATCGCGCAGCGTGGCCTGCAGGCCTTGCGGCGGCGCGACCTTCTGCACCGACCCGAACTGCGCCAGCTTGCGCCCAGTCTCGCGCAGCTGCTCGCCGCCGAACCAGCGCAGCTCCGTGCCGCGCGCGAGTTCTTCCAGGCGCGCCGCGTCCAGCGTGGACAGGCGCACCTTCTGCTTGATCTTGTCGTTGAAATACAGCTCGCCCAGCGTGTTGAGGATCGGCTTGACGCGCCCCCACGGCAGGGCCACGCGCACGCCATCGGGCAGGGTCGCGAGCATCTGGTCGATGTCCGCGTGCGCGGCCAGCACGTCAGGGTCGAAGTCAGATGGCGCGCTGCGGATCATCTGCACCAGCACCGGCAGCAGCGGCACGCGCTTGTTGGCGACCACGATGCCGAGTTCCAGCTCGAACCAGGCATGGCCTGCTTCTTCCGGCTCGTCGATCTGGGCGTACCAGTCCTCGACCGCCACCACGTCATAGCGGTATTTCTTCGCTTTCTCGACGTGCCAGCCGAGATCCGACAGCGCATCGAGATCGCCCTCGGCAAAGCGCAGCCAGTGGGCCTGCGAATCCAGCTGCAGGGCGCCGGAGAGCGCATTCAAGGGCGGGGTGCCGGGCTTGCGGAAGCCCATGTCGGTCAGCGTGTCGAGTGCCTTCGCCTCAGCCTCCGCGTCACGCGCGATCACCTCGGTCACGTCGCCCACCTGGCGCACCACGCGCTGGCCGGGGTCGAACGAGATGCGCTCGCCGTCGTAGTCGAACGACAGCACCGCGTAGTCATGCCAGCGCGAGCCCGTACCTTCGGACAGGGACACGCTGTCCAGCAGCAGGTGCGGCACCGGCTTGACGTCGTCGCGCGTGCGCTGGGTCAGCGGCTGCGGCAGCGGCATCAGGTTCGACAGGCCATGCGCCAGCAGCAGCTGCGACACGCGCTTCCTGTCCGTGCCGGTGAGGGCCGGGGCCTGCGCGACCAGCGCCTGCAGGTCCGCCAGCGAGATGTCCACCCCGCCGCGATTGAGTTCCAGCGGTCCGCACGAGAGGTTATCGATGTACCACGGCGGATCGGTCGGCAGCATGTAGTCGATCTGGTCGGCGCCGATGTGGCTCGCGCCCTGCGGCGCCTCCACCTGCCAGCCCAGCTTCGAGACCTTGCCTTCTTCGCGCCACACCAAATTCGCATGGCGCACCGCGCCCTGCTGCAGCGGGTACACCAGGCCATTGGCCATGTCCTGCCACGAGTTGGCCCACAGGAGCTTCTCCTGCTCGATCAGCATCTGCAGCAGGATCGCGCCGACCTTCCCTTTCGGTTCCGTCGCGCTGGACGACTGCGAGCCGCCGCTGCGCATCGCGATGAAGAAGCGCACCAGGTCCTCGTCGTCGCCTTCCAGGTAGGCCGGGGGTGCGGACAGCAGCGAGAAGATTTCGTTGACGGCGCTGGCGGCGGCCACGTCGCCGTTGGGGCGCAGGCGGGCCTTGCACAGGGCCAGGGCCACGTGCCGCCCGCCGCTGGTGGGCGCGAGCACGTAGACGAATTTGTATTGCGCGGCTTTCGGGTCCTTCGGCTGTTCGACCGTCAGCTTGGGCTGGGGATGGGCCGCCGCTTCCACCCGCTGCAGCCAGCTCGCCACCGGTGCGGGCAGGGCGCCTGGCGCGGCGCGCTGCACGGCTGGCGCGGGGGCGGGAGCGGTGGGCGTGTCACTGGCGTCGTCGCGCATAAAATCCATTGAGGGCATTGTGTTTGATACTTTTTCTGGGTACGACTAACTGCCGATATTATCCGACATCGGGTGCCAGGGTTTGTTCGCAAGCGCACCCAGCACAGGACCTCTATTCATCCCATGCACAGCCAAGCATGTCAAGACTGGCGCGATCACACAGATTGGTTATCATTCCGCTCTTGACCTGTAAGGATGTACCTCATGCTGCCCTCCATCGAACAACGCCTGGCCGTCGAACTCGCGGCCAAACCGGCCCAGGTGGCCGCGGCCATCGCCCTGCTGGACGAAGGTGCGACCGTCCCGTTCATCGCCCGTTACCGCAAGGAGGCGACCGGTGGCCTGGACGACATCCAACTGCGTTTGCTGGAGGAGCGCCTGCGCTATTTGCGTGAGCTCGAAGAGCGCCGGTCTGCCATCATCGCCTCAATCACCGAACAAAACAAGATGACGCCGGAGCTTCTTGAAGCGGTGATGCATGCGGAAGACAAGACGCGGCTGGAAGACCTTTATCTTCCGTACAAGCAGAAGCGCCGCACCAAGGCGCAGATCGCGATCGAAGCGGGTTTGCAGCCGCTGGCCGACGCGTTGCTGGCCGACCCGTCGCGCAATCCCGACACCGAGGCTGCCGCGTATTTGCGCGAGCCGTTCACCACCACCGATGGCGCGAATCCGGGCGTACCCGATGTGAAGGCAGCGCTGGACGGCGCGCGCCAGATCCTGATGGAGCGCTTTGCCGAGGATGCGGAACTGCTGCAGTCGCTGCGCGAGTACGTACAGGAGCACGGCGTGGTCGAGTCCAAGGTCGTCGCCGGCAAGGAGGACGAAGGCGAGAAGTTCGCCGACTACTTCGACTATTCGGAACCGTTGTCGAACGTGCCATCGCACCGCGCGCTGGCCCTGCTGCGCGGGCGCCGCGAAGGCGTGCTCGATGTGGCGCTGCGGCTCGACACGGAGGCCGAGAAGCCGAAGTGGGACGCACCGCACAACCCCTGCGAGTCGCGCATCGCGGCGCGTTTCGGCATCGCGCAGAAAGGCCGTCCGGCCGACAAGTGGCTGGCCGACACCGCGCGCTGGACCTGGCGCGTCAAGTCCTTCATGCACCTGGAAACGGAGCTGATGGGCGCCCTGCGCGAGCGCGCGGAGCACGAGGCGATCGATGTCTTTGCGCGCAACCTGAAGGACCTGCTGCTGGCCGCTCCGGCGGGGCCACGCGCGACCATGGGCCTCGACCCGGGCCTGCGCACCGGCGTGAAGGTGGCGGTGGTGGATGCCACCGGCAAGGTGGTCGATACCGCGACCATCTATCCGCATGCACCGCGCAACGACTGGGACGGCTCGCTGCACACGCTCGGCATGCTGGCGGCGAAGCACAACGTGGCGCTGGTCTCGATCGGCAACGGCACGGCGTCGCGCGAAACCGACAAGCTGGCCCAGCACCTGATCAAGCTGCGGCCGGAACTCAAGCTGACCAAGATCGTGGTGTCGGAAGCCGGTGCTTCCGTGTATTCGGCGTCCGAGTACGCATCGAAGGAGCTGCCGGAGCTGGACGTGTCCTTGCGCGGCGCGGTGTCGATCGCACGGCGCTTGCAGGATCCGCTGGCGGAACTGGTCAAGATCGATCCCAAATCCATCGGCGTGGGGCAATACCAGCACGACGTATCGCAGACCCAGCTCGCGCGCTCGCTCGATGCGGTGGTGGAGGACTGCGTGAACGCGGTGGGCGTGGACGTGAATACGGCGTCGGCGCCGCTGCTGGCGCGCGTGTCCGGTCTCACGCCGAGCGTGGCGCAGGCCATTGTCACCTATCGCGATTCCAAAGGCGCGTTCACCTCGCGCGCGGCCTTGCGCTCGGTGCCACGGCTGGGCGACAAGACCTTCGAGCAGGCGGCAGGCTTCCTGCGCGTCATGAATGGCGAGAATCCGCTCGATGCGTCGGCAGTGCACCCGGAGTCGTATCCGGTGGTGCAGAAGATCCTGGCCGATATCCAGCGCGACGTGAAGGCGGTGGTGGGCGACATCAAGCTACTCAAGTCGATTTCGCCCGCGAAGTACGTCGATGAGAAGTTCGGCGTGCCGACCATCACGGACATCCTGAAGGAGCTGGAAAAACCCGGACGCGACCCGCGGCCGGAGTTCAAGACCGCGACCTTCAAGGACGGCGTGGAAGAGATCCGCGACCTGCGGCCGGACATGATCCTGGAAGGCGTGGTGACCAATGTGGCGGCCTTCGGCGCGTTCGTGGACATCGGGGTGCACCAGGATGGGCTGGTGCACATCTCGGCGCTGTCGAATACCTTCGTCAAGGACCCGCACACGGTGGTGAAGGCGGGGCAGGTGGTGAAGGTCAAGGTGCTGGAAGTGGACGAGAAGCGCAAGCGCATCGCGCTCACCATGCGCCTGAGCGACAGCGCCCCGGCGGCCGGGTCGAAGCCCGACCAGCGCGGCGACCGCACCGACCGCACCCGCATGGCCCAGCAACAGCAACGCGACACCCGCCAGCGCGACACCCAGCCGCAAGGCTCGATGGCCGCCGCGTTCGCGAAGTTGAAGCGCTGACGATGCACATCGCCGCGGCAGATCCCGACAGCGCCGCGGCGCGCGCGCTGATCGCCGAGCTGTCCGCGGCGGTGGCCAGGATCACTGGCGATGCTGGCACCTCGCACTTCGACGCCAGCGACGTGCGCGGCCCGCGCGCCGTCTTTCTCATCGCACGCGTTGACGCGAGCGCAAGCCCGGACGCGCGCGACGGCTCCGGCCCTGACGCTGCTGACGGGATGCCGGTCGCCTGTGGCGCCTTCCGTCCGCTCGACGCCCACACCGCGGAGATCAAGCGCATGTACGCCCGCCCCGGTTCGCGCGCCGGCGCCGCGCTATTGGCTACGCTGGAAGCCCACGCACGCACGCTGGGCTACACGCGCACCGCGCTGAGCACCCGCCGCATCAACGAGCGCGCCGTCGCCTTCTACCAGCGCCACGGCTACGCCGAAATCCCACCCTACGGCCCCTACGCCGATCGCCCGCAGTCCATCTGCCTCGGCAAAGCGCTCTGACGCGCCGAGCGTGTACCGCCGTCGCACCGCGCGGTCGACCGCTGCCCAGGCATCACGGCGCGACGGCCGGCGCGTCGATGTCCAGGTCGCGCAGACGCAGCACCAGCCGGGTGACCGCATATGCCCACAACACCAGCGCCACGTACACGATGACCGGTCCGCGCGCACGGAGCCCCAACGCCAGCAGGGGCACGACGCAGCAGCACAGCATCACGAGCGCGCGCCAGTAGCGCTGCGTTTTCGACAGCCGCGCGTCCCAGCCGTCCTGCAGGCGGGATGCCGACTGGCGCCAATAGACCCAGCCGCTGGAGCAGTCGACCCGTAGCCAGCCGCCGCGCGCCAGCACGGCGTTGGTTTGGTCCGCCGCGCTGCCGTCGGCCACGCGGTAGACCACATCGGCCGCAGGACCACGACGGAACACGAAGCGGCACAGCTGCACTCGCTCCAGATGCAGGCCGCGCGCAGCCATCTCGCCGAGCCAGCGTTCCAGTGACCGGTCCTGCCAGACCCAGAACAGCTGCCACACGCTCACCGTCTCCATCACACCGCCGCGCTGGAGACGGCACGGATGCGCTGCGTGAGCTTGCAGAACGCATAGACCCAGATGCCCAGCACCGCCACCGCGATGGCCGCCACGCCGATGCGCGACGCCAGCGAAATGCCGGTCTCGGAGAAGCGCCAGTACACCGGGTTGGCCCAGATGCCGGCCGTGCTAGTCACGCCCACCCCAGCCATGATCTGCCGCACGCGCCGCAGCTTGTCCACCTTTGACTGGCGGTCCGTGAAGATTTCCGGCTCGCCGCCCGCGGCGGGCTTGCGCCAGTACTGCCAGCCGCTGCACGCCCACGCGTGCTCCCAGCCGGCATCCTGGAACAGCTGGAAGTAGCTGGCATCCTTGCGGGCCCGGGTCAGGTAGTCGAGCCGGTAGACCACGTCTTCCGGCGCGCCCACGCGAAACACGTAGCGGCACATCTGGTTCGCCTTCACGAGATGCAGTCCCTGGCGCGCCATCGCGCGCAGCCACTGCTCCTCCTTCTCGTCCTCCCACACGAAGTGGAACTTGTAGCGGACCACCGTGTCCCTGCTCATGCGGCACCCCGCTTGTAGTGGTGGATACGGCTGGCCAGCCGCGCGAAGGCGACGACATAGGCCAGCGCCATGGCAGCGTAGATGCCCACCACAGCGCCATACGAGACTGGGCTGGAATAGTGATGGACATCGAACAGGGTGCGCTGGAACAGCACCGCGTTGGTGAACATGGGCATCCCGCACACCACCATCACCCCGAGCAAGCGCTGGAGCATGGCAGCCCGGGTGCGCGCATCCACGTGGGTCTCGCCTGTGGCAAGCGCCTGCGCGGGCTTGCGCCAGTAGGCCCAGCCGCACGTACCCGCGACGGGTTCCCAGCCGCGCTCCGGCCCGCCCGTACGCGCGGTGCAGCCGCCCCGGAATTCCACGCTGTAGACCACATCCTGCGGCGCCCCGCGCCGGAACACGTAACGGCCGATGCCGCTGTTGGCGCGGACCAGATGCAGGCCTGCGCGCGCCATCGCCCGCAGCCAGTCCTGTTCGCGCTCATCGCTCCAGGTGAGGTGCCAGAACCGGTACCGCACGACCATTTCGTCCTTCATGCTGCCCCCTTCGTTTGATGGGCGACCGCGCGCCCGTTGCGTACCATGATCTCCAGCCGCCGCACCTGCTCGGCCAGCACCGCCCGCCCCTGGGCCGTCAGCCCGTAGATCTTGCGGCGCTCCTCCTCGCTCACCTTTTCGATGAGCTGCTGCTTTTCCAGCGTGTTGAAGGCCCCGTACAGCGTGCCCGGGCCGATGCTGACCGTGCCCGCGCTCATGGCCTCCACCGCCTGCATGACGGCATAGCCATGGCGCGGTTCATCCAGCGCCAGCAGCACGTAATACGTCGCCTCCGACAGCGGCAAGAACTTCGTGATGTCCAAACGGGCCTCCTGTGTCGTCTCTCGATATATCGAGACTCGATATATCGTTGATCGACATATTAGCAAGACCTTAAACAAAGTCAAGCCCCCGGCGGCAACACGGGAATTCTTATAGAATGCGGGGATCGAAACATTCCACCTGTAGAGGCAGAAACATGACTTCCGACGTACAAAACTGGATCCGCGAGACCGTGACCAACACCCCGGTGGTGCTGTTCATGAAGGGCACCGCGCAGTTCCCGCAATGCGGCTTCTCCGGCCGCGCCATCCAGATCCTGAAGGCCTGCGGCGTCGAGAACATCGCGACCGTAAACGTGCTGGAAGATGCGGAAGTGCGCCAGGGCATCAAGGAATACTCGAACTGGCCGACCATCCCCCAGCTCTACGTGCGCGGCGAGTTCATCGGCGGTTCGGACATCATGAGCGAGATGTACGAGTCGGGCGAACTGAAAACCCTGCTGAATGGCGGCTGAAACGCCTGCTGAATCGGTACAGCGCCTGGTCGTCGCCATCACCGGTGCGACCGGCGCGGTCTATGGCGTGCGGCTGCTGGAGCACCTGCGCGCCATAAGCCAGGACGGCGCGGGCCTCGAGACCCATCTGGTGCTCTCCGACGCCGCAGTCCTCACCCTGCACCAGGAAACCGGCCTGTCGCGCAAGGACGTGGAAGCGCTGGCCGACGTGGTGCACCGCAACCGCGACATCGGCGCCTCCATCGCCAGCGGTTCCTTCCTCTCCAGCGGCATGATCGTCGCGCCCTGCTCCATGAAGACGCTGGCCGCGGTGGCCCACGGCCTCTCGGACAGCCTGATCGCGCGCGCGGCCGACGTGGTGCTCAAGGAGCGCCGCAAGCTGGTGCTGATGGTGCGCGAGACGCCACTGAACCTGGCGCACCTGCGCAATATGACGGCCGTGACCGAGATGGGCGGCATCGTGTTCCCGCCCCTGCCCAGCTTCTACAACAAGCCGGCCAGCATCGGCGAGATGGTCGACCACACGGTCGCGCGCGTGCTGGACCTGTACGGCCTGCCGCACACGCTGGCGCCGCGCTGGGGCGGCCTGAAAAACGACGACGGCGCCTGACGCGCCGTTTCGTGACCTACCTTTTATCGAGTTGCCATCCAATGGCGCGCTTGAGATCGCGCGCCTCTTCCACCTTGCGCCGCTGCTCGATCCGCTTGCGCATCACTTGCGCGTGCTGTTCGGCGGTCATCGGGGGCGCTGTCATCAGGTCTTTCAACTGCGCGGCATTGCTGTAGTTGCTCTTCATAAGGCGGGTATTCCTTAGGATCGGTGGTGCATGCGCCGGCGGGGGTGCTGCCGACGGTCTATCTTTGCACCGTTTGGTCCGCTATGCAATGCCGAAAATGCCACGCGAAAAAAAAGCGCGGACCTGCCGCGCCGCTGGTGACAATGTCACGCCTTACTTCTGGTAGTTCATGCGCACCAGCATGCGGATGAACTCGCGCGCGATCTGGCGGTGGTGTTCGTCCAGCCGCTGCAGGTCGGCGATCAGCTTCACGTCAGCCGATTCGAAGCGTGCATTGCTGGCGCCTTCGCCGCTGCCGTTGGGCGCATGCTCGGAGCCGCCGAAGCGCAGCCACTCAGCGGGCACGCCCAGCCATTGGGCGATCATCCGCAGCTTTTCCTGGGTGGGGATGGCCTCGCCGACCAGCCATTTCCGAGCCGCGTGGACGGTGATCGGGCGGCCCTCAAAACGAATGTTAAATTCGCGGGCCAGACGGGTGGGGCTATCGGGGGAATAATGCGCGTTTCGGAGAGCCTGTTGCAGGCGTTCGCTGAAGCTTTCCCGTTCGTTCGAAGAATTCATGAATGCACTATTTCACGCTGTGACATGAAAGTCAGTCTCTGTATTGCTGAGACCATGTGTGACTGACAAGCCAACCTATATTTGACACTTGATGGAAATGGCAAGCTTTCTGGCCGCCCCGCCTCCAAGGCAGGAAAACCTTTAAATGTCATATCCATTACCTGCAGCCATTTTACAGTTTTAGCGCATTCTTGGCTGTAAATCTGCTTTTCTGGTACCAGTCTAGAAGGAACCGTCAGGAACTGCCGCACTGTACAAATAATCAACTTGCTGCAAATCGCACGACACCGTCAGGTCCGGTCATTCGTTGCAGCTTGGCATCGAAAAAGAGACAGTTGAGGTGGGCCAGCGCCTCCCCGAGGGCAAAGCTGAGCTGGTGGCTATCCAGGGGGCGGCGGAACATGACGGGGACGATCTCGGCCGCGGTGCGCGGCGTGCTGCAGGCGGCCAGCACTTCCTCCAGCCGCGCGGCGTGGTGCGCACGCAGCTGGGCGATGCGGGTGTGCAGCCCGCGGAAGGGGCGGCCGTGGGCCGGCAGGACCAGCACGTCGTCCGGCAGAGCGGCAAAGCGGTCCAGCGACTGCAGGTACCAGCGCACCGGGTCGGCCTCCGGCTCGACCGCGAACACCGACACGTTGGTGGAAATGCGCGGCAGGACCATGTCGCCGGAGACCAGCAGGTTCAGGTCCACGCAATACAGGGCCGCATGCTCGGGCGAATGGCCAAAGCCGGTGATCACGCGCCAGCCATGGGCGCCGATGCGGATCTCCTGCCCGTCCTGCAGGCGGGTGTAGGCCTCCGGCACCGCCGGGACCAGCGACGGGTAATAATTGCGGCGCCCGCGCATCTGCTCCAGCAGCACCGGGTCATACAACCCATGGCGCTCGAAGTGCGGCACGGCGGAGGGGCCGTCCACGCCCGGCAGCGCGGCCGCCATCATGCGCGCGAACGCGTATTCGCCGGTGGTCATCACCAGCGGCACCTGGAAGCGCGCGCACAGCCAGTGCGCGAGGCCCACGTGGTCGGGGTGGCAGTGGGTGACCAGCACGCGCTTCAAGCTGGATCCACCGGCCAGCACCACGTCTGCCAGCACCTGCTCCCAGGCGGCGCGCACCTCGGGCCGGTCGACGCCGGTGTCGATCGCCGTCCACCCATCGCCATCGCGCAGCAGCCACAGGTTGATATGGTCGAGCGCGAACGGCAGCGGCATGCGCAGCCAGAACACGTCCGGCGCCACCTCCACCACGCTGCCTCGTTCGGGCAGCTGGTCGCCGAACGGATACAGGAGCTGGGATTCGAGCTGGTTCATGGCGAAGCCTTCGCGCTACAATGCGCTTTACGTTGACGTAAACGGAAAATCCGTTCCAAGCGGACGATTCTAAGCCACCTCACCCATGCGCACCTATACCATCGCCGAACTGGCCCGCGAATTCGACATCACGGCCCGCGCCATCCGCTTCTATGAAGACCAGGGCTTGCTGAGCCCCAGCCGCGAAGGCGTGGGCGGGCGCAACCGCGTCTACAGCGCGCGCGAGCGCACCCGCCTCAAGCTGACCCTGCGCGGCAAGCGGCTGGGCCTCACGCTCTCCGAGATCAAGAGCATCGTCGACATGTACGAGTCGCCCAAGGACACCACCGCCCAGATCGAGCGCTTCCTGGGCGTGCTGGCCCACCAGCGCGAGGTGCTGGAGCAGCAGCGCGAGGACATCGAGGTGACCCTGGCCGAGATCGCCGCCCATGAAGACGAATGCCGCCAGTTGCTGGCCGAAGCCGTCCAGGCCGGCAAAAACGCCGCCTGAGCTTGCCAACGGGCTAGTTGACGTTTACGTTAACGTCACATCTCGCGTATCATCGAACACTTCAACTTGAACGCCCACCTCACTGAGGAGACACCATGCTGCACCTGCCCGGCCTGACTTTCGACCACGGCGAGGACATCGCCGCCCTGCGCGAAGCCGTCCAACAATTCGCGGAGGCCGAAATCGCCCCGCGCGCGGCCGAAATCGACCGCACCGACCAGTTCCCGATGGACCTGTGGCGCAAGATGGGTGAGCTGGGCCTGCTCGGCATCACCGTCTCCGAGGAATACGGCGGCGCCAACATGGGCTACCTGGCGCACATCGTGGCGATGGAAGAAATCTCGCGGGCCTCGGCCTCGGTGGGCCTGTCCTACGGCGCCCACTCCAACCTGTGCGTCAATCAGATCAAGCGCAACGGCACCGAAGCGCAGAAGCAGAAATACCTGCCCAAGCTGATCTCGGGCGAGCACGTGGGCGCGCTGGCGATGTCCGAGCCGAACGCGGGCTCGGACGTGGTCTCGATGAAGCTGCGCGCCGACTTCAAGGGCGACCGCTATGTTCTGAACGGCACCAAGATGTGGATCACCAACGGCCCGGACGCGGACACTCTGGTGGTGTATGCCAAGACCGACCTCGAAGCGGGCCCGCGCGGCATGACCGCCTTCCTGATCGAAAAGGGCTTCAAGGGCTTCTCCATCGCGCAGAAGCTGGACAAGCTGGGCATGCGCGGCTCGCATACGGGAGAACTGGTGTTCCAGGACTGCGAAGTCCCGGCCGAGAACATCCTGGGCGGCGAAGGCAAGGGCGTCAACGTGCTGATGTCGGGCCTGGACTTCGAGCGCACCGTGCTGTCCGGCGGCCCGCTGGGCATCATGAGCGCGTGCATGGACTCCGTGGTGCCCTACGTGCACGAACGCAAGCAGTTCGGCCAGCCGATCGGCGAGTTCCAGCTCATGCAGGGCAAACTGGCGGACATGTACTCCACCATGATGGCCTGCCGCGCCTATGTGTACGCGGTCGGCCAGGCCTGCGACCGTGCGGTGACGCCGGAGCAGGTGCGCGCGCTGCGCAAGGACGCCGCCGGCGCCATCCTGTACTCCGCCGAGAAGGCGACCTGGATGGCCGGCGAGGCGATCCAGGCCCTGGGCGGCAATGGCTATATCAACGAGTATCCGGTGGGCCGTCTCTGGCGCGACGCGAAGCTCTACGAAATCGGCGCGGGCACCAGCGAAATCCGCCGCATGCTGATCGGCCGCGAGCTGTTCGGCGAAACGAAGTAAAGTAGAGGTTTTCCATTGAACGGTGCCGCCCCCGCGGCACCGTGTGCGCCCGATGAACCACGCGTTCCCCAAACTGCTGTCTTCGCAGATCGCGTACGACATCGCGCGCACGATCCTGGACGGCTTCGACAAGCATTACCGCCTGTTCCGCCAGGCCAGCCAGCAGGCGCGCATCCATTTCGAGCGCGGCGACTGGGCGGCCGCGCAGGACGCCCAGGTGGAGCGCATCGACTACTACGACAAGCGCGTGCAGGAGTGCGTCCACATCCTGGAGGACGAGTACGACCCGGGCGAGCTGACGGACGACGTCTGGCGCGAGACCAAGCTGCACTACATCGGCCTGCTCGCGGGCCACAAGCAGCCGGAGCTCGCCGAGACCTTCTTCAACTCGGTGTGCTGCCAGATCCTGCACCGCACCTACTATCACAACGAATACATCTTCGTGCGCCCGGTGGTGTCGACCGAGTACATCGAGACCGACGAGCTGCTGCCCACCTACCGCGTGTACTACCCGCTGGTGGACGGCCTGCGCTTCACCATCAAGCGCATCGTCACCAACTTCCAGCTGCAGACCAAGTTCGCGAACCTGGACCGCGACGTGGAGCAGGTCGAGCAGCGCCTGACCCAGATGTTCGGCCGCGACACCACCATCGAGCCGGACCACCAGATCCACGTGCTGTCGAGCCTCTTCTTCCGCAACAAGGGCGCCTACATCGTCGGCAAGGGCATCAACGGCGGGCGCGAATTCCCGTTCGTGGTAGCGATCCTCCACAACCGCAAGGGCGAGCTGGTACTGGACACGGTGCTGTTCGACCAGGAGCAGATCACCATCCTGTTCTCGTTCACGCGCGCCTACTTCATGGTGGACATGGAGGTGCCCTCGGCCTACGTGCAGTTCCTGCGCACCCTCCTGCCGCGCAAGCCGAAGAGCGAGATCTACACCATCCTCGGCCTGCAGAAGCAGGGCAAGGCGCTGTTCTACCGCGACTACCTGCAGCACCTGAAGCACACCTCCGACCAGTTCGAGATCGCGCCCGGCATCCGCGGACTGGTGATGCTGGTGTTCGCGCTGCCCTCGTTCCCGTATGTGTTCAAGGTGATCAAGGACCACTTCGCGCCGCCCAAGGAGACCACGCGCGCGGACGTCAAGCGCAAGTACCTGCTGGTGAAGCACCACGACCGCGTTGGCCGCATGGCGGACACGCTGGAGTATTCCAACGTGGCCTTCCCGCTGGCGCGCTTTTCCGACGAGCTGCTGGCCGAGCTGCGCGAGCACGCGCCCTCGCTGATCGAGATCGAGGACGAGCAGATCATCGTGCGCCACCTGTACATCGAGCGCCGCATGGTCCCGCTCAACATCTTCCTCGCCAACGCGGAGAAGAGCGGCAAGGAGCACCTGCTGGAATATGCCGTGCTTGAATACGGCAACTCGATCAAGGACCTGGTCGCCGCGAACATCTTCCCCGGCGATATGCTGTACAAGAACTTCGGCGTGACCAAGCATGGCCGCGTCGTGTTTTACGACTATGATGAAATCGAGTACCTGACGGACTGCGACTTCCGTGCCATTCCGGCGCCGCGCAACGAGGAAGACGAGATGAGCGCCGAACCCTGGTACCCGGTCGGCAAGCACGACGTCTTCCCCGAGCAGTTCGGCGCCTTCCTGCTCGGGAACCCCAAGATCCGCCAGTACTTCATGAAGCACCACGCCGATCTGCTCGATCCGGCCTGGTGGCAAGCGCACAAACAACGCATCGCGGAGGGCGTTGTTGAAGACGTATTCCCTTATCCGCAACAAGTCCGGTTCTGCTACCAGCAGGCCAACCCTTCTTCGGCGCCTTACACGCCGGCTTATTTGGAGAACCAGCACAATGAATGATCCAGTCGTTATCGTTGGCGCAGCCCGCACCCCCATGGGCGCGTTCCAGGGCGATTTTTCGAGCAAGACCGCGAGCGACCTTGGCGCCGTGGCCATCCAGGCAGCGGTCGAACGCGCGGGGCTCGACCCCAAGCTGGTCGAGCATGTCTACTTCGGTAACTGCCTGATGGCAGGCCAGGGCCAGGCGCCGGCGCGCCAGGCCCTGATCAAGGCCGGGCTGCCGATGTCCACGGGCGCCGTGACCCTCTCCAAGATGTGCGGCTCGGCGATGCAGGCCGCGATCCACGCGCACGACACCCTGGTGGCGGGCAGCGCGGACATCGTGGTGGCGGGCGGCATGGAGTCCATGACCAACGCGCCATACCTGGTCCCGAAGGCGCGCGGCGGCTACCGCATCGGCCACGGCATGCTGTTCGACCACATGATGTACGACGGCCTGGAAGACGCCTACTCGCGTGACGAGAAGACCGGCCAGGGCCGCTCGATGGGCACCTTCGCCGAGGAGTGCGTGGCCAAGTACCAGTTCACCCGCGAGCAGCAGGACGAATTCGCGATCGCCTCCGTCAAGCGCGCGCAGGAAGCCACCAATGAAGGCTACTTCAAGTGGGAGCTGGCGCCGGTGACCGTGTCCGGCCGCGCCGGCGACACCGTGATCGAGAAGGACGAAGGCCCGCTGAAGGCCAAGCCGGAAAAGATCCCGGCGCTGAAGCCCGCCTTCAAGAAGGACGGTTCGATCACCGCCGCCTCGTCCTCGTCGATCAACGACGGCGCGGCCGCGCTGGTCATGATGCGCGAATCCAAGGCCAAGGAACTGGGCCTGACCCCGATCGCGAAGATCGTCGCCCACACCACCCACGCGCAGGAGCCGAACTGGTTCACCACCGCCCCGGTCGGCGCGATGGAGAAGCTGTTCAAGAAGACCGGCTGGAAGGCCGCCGACGTGGACCTCTTCGAGATCAACGAAGCCTTCGCCGCGGTGCCGATGGCCGCGATGCACGACCTGGATATTCCGCACTCGAAAGTCAACATCCACGGCGGCGCCTGCGCGCTGGGCCACCCGATCGGCGCCTCCGGCGCGCGCATCATGGTGACCCTGCTGGGCGCCCTGAAGCGCACCGGCGGCAAGCGCGGTGTCGCTTCGCTGTGCATCGGCGGCGGCGAGGCGACCGCAGTCGCTATCGAAATGCTGTAAGCGTTCCAACCTACGGCGGCGTGCCCTGAAGCCGCCGTTTTACTGCAAGAGGTAAGCAAATGCCCACTGCATTGATCATCGGCGCCTCGCGCGGCATCGGACTGGAACTGGCGCGCCAGTACAAGGCCGATGGCTACCGCGTGATCGCAACTGTGCGCAAGCACGAGGACATCGCGCGCCTGCACGCGCTGGGCGCGGAAGTGCACCAGCTGGACGTGACCAATCCCGAGGCCATCGCAGGCCTGGGCTGGAAGCTCGACGGCGAAAAGCTGGACGTGGCCTTCCTCAACGCGGGCGTGTACGGCCCGCGCCACGACGGTTTTCCCACCACCGAGGACTTCGACGCCGTCATGCACACCAACGTGCTGGCCGCCATGCGCATCCTGCCGATCATTGGGCCGCTGGTGGCCGAAGGGCACGGGCGACTCGGCGTGCTGTCGTCGCGCATGGGCTCCATCGGCTCGCGCACCAGCGCGGGTGGGTCGCTGTACCGGGCCAGCAAGGCGGCGCTGAACTCCGTGCTGATGGATGCGGCGCTGACCTGGGGGCCGCAGGGCGCCATCTGCGTGGCCTTCCACCCAGGCTGGGTCAAGACCGACATGGGCGGCAGCGGGGCGGATATCGCGCCCGAGGTGAGCGTGCATGGCCTGCGCAATACACTGGCCACGCGCAAGGCCGCCGACAACGGCAAATTCTTCAACTACGACGGCTCGCCTATCCCCTGGTAAGCCTGAGCATCTAACGAGACAAAGAGCACCCCATGATCCTGAGCGACGAACACCAGATGATCCGCGACGCCGTGCGCGCTTTTGCGCAGGAGCGTCTGGCGCCCAACGCGGCGCGCTGGGACAAGGAGCACCACTTTCCTGCCGCGGAGCTGAAGGAGCTGGCCGCGCTGGGCGCGTTTGGCGTGGCGGTGCCGGAGGAGCTGGGCGGCGCCGGCATGGATTACCTGTCGCTGGCGCTGGTGCTGGAAGAGATCGCGGCGGGCGATGGTGGCACCTCCACCGTCATCTCGGTCAACAACTGCCCGGTGTGCAGCATCGCCATGATGTATGCGAACGAGGCGCAGAAGCAGCAATGGCTGCGGCCTTTGGCGCAAGGCGAGATGCTGGGCGCCTTCGCGCTCACCGAGCCGCACACGGGCAGCGATGCCTCCGCCCTGCGCACCACCGCCACGCGCGATGGCGACTCCTATGTTTTGAACGGGACCAAGCAGTTCATCACTAGCGGCAAGCACGCGGATGTCGCCATCGTGATGGCGGTGACCGACAAGGCGGCGGGCAAGAAGGGCATCAGCGCGTTCTGGGTGCCGACCAATGCGCCCGGCTACATCGTGGCGGGCATCGAACAGAAAATGGGGCAGCACTCGTCGGACACGGCGCAGATCCTGTTCGACAACTGCCGGATTCCGGCGGCGAATTTGATCGGCGAAGAGGGCATGGGCTACAAGATCGCTTTGTCGGGCCTTGAAGGTGGCCGGATCGGCATTGCCTCGCAGTCGGTGGGCATGGCGCGCGCGGCGTTCGAGGCGGCATTGGCGTATGCGCGCGACCGCGAGTCGTTCGGGCAGCAGATCTTCAATCACCAGTCGGTGCAGTTCAAGCTGTCGGAGATGGCCACCCAGATCGAGGCAGCGCGCCAGCTGATCTGGCATGCGGCTTCGCTGAAGGATGCCGGTCTGCCGTGCCTGAAGGAGGCTGCGATGGCCAAGCTGTTCGCCTCCGAGATGGCGGAGCGGGTGTGCTCGGATGCGATCCAGATCCACGGCGGCTATGGCTATGTGAGCGACTTCCCGGTCGAGCGCATCTACCGCGACGTGCGCGTGTGCCAGATCTACGAAGGCACCTCCGACATCCAGAAAATCCTCATCGCCCGCGCGCTCTGAGCGCGCCGGGCTGTGCGCCGATGATCGCGATTCGCGCCGCGGGCAGCGAAGACTTCTCCGCATTCTTTGCCTACCTGGACGAGCACTTGGCCGGCAATGGGCGCGGCGGGGCGCCCCTGTTCCAGCCTTTGCCGCGCGCGGCATCGTGCTTTCCCGTGGAGCGCCGCGCGTCGTTTGTCGATGGTGCCGGGGCGGCGGTGGGCGACGCCGCTTGGCGGCGCCTGTGGCTGGCGTGGGATGGCGGCCGCATCGCCGGCCACATCGACTTGCGCG